>JAGXLL010000048.1 GCA_018334675.1 Bacteroidales bacterium
TTTGGCGTGATGTACAACCCTGCATCTGTCGCAAAGGTGCTCGAAATACTCATCCATAAAAGCCGGTTCGGGGAAAAGGACCTGCACCACCATAATTATACCTGGCTGAGCTTTTATCACGACACCAGCTTCTCAGGCGAAGACAAGGACCTGGTGCTGAAAACCATCAACAACAACATCGAAGAAGCCTCCCAATGGCTGGCCAACACAAATCTTTTGATCATCACCTTCGGCACGGCAAGATTGTACCGCCACAAGGAAGACCAGCAGATCGTGTCCAATTGCCACAAAATCCCTTCGAAGGAATTCGACCGCTATCTGCTGGATATAGATGATATCACCAAGGAATGGAAAGCACTCATCGGTAAACTGCGTCAGTTCAACCCCAACCTCCATCTTGTCTTTACCATCAGCCCCGTGCGGCACTGGAAAGATGGAGCAGTGGGCAACCAGCAAAGCAAAGCCACCCTTCTCCTTGCGGTGAAAAGATTGCTGGAGGAATTCGAAGATATTGAATATTTTCCTTCTTACGAGATCATGATGGACGAACTCAGGGACTACCGCTTCTACGCCGACGATATGCTGCATCCGGGTACCCTGGCGATACAGTACATCTGGGAACAGTTTACCCGCAAATACATTAAAAAATCCACCTTCAAACTGATGGATAAGGTGGAGGAAATCGTCAAGGCAAGATACCACAAGCCCTTTAGGCCTAAATCACTGGAATACCAGGATTTTCTGAAAAAACAAATCGAAAAAACCGAACAGTTCCTCGACAAACATCCCCACATCGATCTGCGACCCGAACTGGATTACTTCATCGCCCAGCTGGAAGGAACCGGAAATGAATAAATCAAGGAAAGAACTGAACCGATGGCTTGGGGTTTTACATCCTCCGCTCAATTCTGATAGATCAGTATACAAAATCGACCGGTCTTGAGACCGGTCGATATAAGGTGGATATGTCAAGTCAGGGATTATCTAATCCTCTCCCCACCAGCGCTGAACGAATTTCAGGTTTTGCAGGAAATACTGATAGGAAGAAGCTTTCATGTCGGTGCGCAGATCGCCTTCGGCGCTCCAAATATCGCGGATGTTGTTCTGGCGGGTCATCGACTTTCCGGCCTCTTTGCCCAGGAACTTGGCCGCATTAGCAAATCCACCCTTGTCCTCGTCGGCATCTCCGGCAAATTCTTCCTCGCTTTTCTTCCCATAAGCCTCAGGCGACATCAGTTTGTTGCCTTTCCATTCCTTCTTGATGTTGCCGTCGTTATCGCCTTTCTTCCAGGTAACCCCGTTCAGGGTATAAAGCACCAGCACAGTGGCTTTGCCCTGGGTCAGCTCCCGCAGGCCAACGGTATTGCCATCGGCATCCTTCAGCTGAAGGTCGGGAACAGGCCATTCTACCAAGCCTTCACCTCTCTTATCCTGGTCGGCACCCTTACGGGATTCCAGTTCTCCCACCGGCGATTCCTTGAGATATTCCCGCTTGCGCTCTTTCATGATATCGGCCTCTTTGCCTTTTCTGGCCCGGCGGATGGCCCGGTTGATGTCGTTGCGGATGTTTCGGTCTCCATGTAACTCCATCTTCTCAGGAGGCAGCTGATAGGAGATGGTGCCGTTCTTGTCGATCACATAGATCGCTCCCGTCTTGTAGGGAAAACTATACTTATTCTTATAATCGCCCCGGTGGTTGGCGCCAAAGCCCATCTTCTCAGGAACCTCACCATAATAACCGGTCAGGTAATTGGGTGAACCAATCATCTTCTGATCTTCCGTATACCCATATACCTCACCGTCGGCCGTGTAAAAGGAGAACTGTGAGAACTCAGAGGCATCCAGCACTTCATTATAACCGGCATCTCCAAAGTGAACAGCAATGTACTGTACATCAAGGTCATCGGCGGCTGCCGGCTGAAAAGCCATAAGACCCAACAGGGCGGCCAGAATGGTCAATTTGGTCATTTTCTCTTTCATAATTCCAATTTTTGATGATTTAAATAACTGTTTTAGCATAATACACCGGCCGGCTTTATCGGGCCAACCGGTGCCATAATTTTATTCAATAATAAGCTTGCGGGTTATTACTTCCTTCTCCAGGTGGAGGCGGATCAGGTACACCCCGGCATTGTATTGCGAGATCTCAATGGAAAGCCGGTTTTGATCCCAATGGCCTGCACCCCATTCTGCCAGCTTGTTGCCACCCAGGCCGGTCAGCTCAACACGTTCCACCGCGCCGGCATCCTCCAGGCCGATCGTGGCCTTTTCGCTGGCTGGATTCGGGTAAACCACGATACCATATTCACCTGCCAGGTTGCTCAGACCCGTTTGCTCATCCACTGTGATGTAATCCGTCTTGGTTTGAGTAACGGTTTGTCCACCATCCGATACCTCCAGCGAAACGGTATAAGTGCCGGGGTCGTTGTAGGTGTAACCCGGGTTCTGGTTGGTGGCATCGACGGTGCCGTCGTCATTAAAGTCCCACTTCCAGGAAGTGGCATTCGATCCGGATTGATCGGTGAAATTGACGGTCAAAGGCGCTGTTCCGGATACCACATCCGCCGTAAAATCTACTTCCAGGGGCTCAGCTACCACTTCCTCAATCTTTACCGAGTCGATATAAAGGTTCCACATGTTGGCATCGCTGTAGGCATACCAGCCAAAATACCAGGTTGCGGAAGTCTGAACATCTACCGTGTCGACCGATTTCTGATAATCGGCATTGACGATGGTGCCCAGGTCATGAATCACCTCAGTCATCTCAGAGGGATCAGCAGCCGTACCCCGGGCAAGTTTCAGTTTTTCAGGGAAAGAGGAAGATTCCACGGCATAATAGAAGCTGATGGCATAGCTCTTGCCACCCTCCAGATCAAAGCATCTTGAGATCAGCCAGTCGTCCGCTGCATTGACCTCGCTGTACCCATAACCAGCTGCCCGCGTGCCATCAACACCGGAAGCAGCTGAGATCATCCAGGTATTGTCGTCGCTGTTCACATCCCAGGTGACCCATCCGCTGAGATCCTCATCAGACTCAAAATTCATAACATACGGTTCCGTGGCAAAATCCCAGCTGCAATCGGCCGCAGCATCCACGGTGATGTAATCGCTGCGCATCAACTCATCGGAGTAGGTGCCATCACTCACGGTCAGGCTCACCGTATAAGTGCCGGCCTGATCATATGTATATTCAGGGTTCTGGGTGGTGGCATCTTCCGCCCCGTCGCCATCAAAGTCCCAGCTCCAGGAGGTGATGTTACCCTGGCTCTGGTCGGTGAAAGCCACGGTAAGAGGTGCGTTACCTGCAGTGACATCGGCCGTGAATCCGGCTGAAAGGGTAACATCGCCACTCACCGTGATGCTGCGTGAGTCACCTGCATCCGTGCTGCAGTGATAGGTTCCGTAATCGGCAAAAGCCAATCCTCCCAAAGACATGTATTCACCGGTTTCTCCCGGGAGCTCGGAGCCATCCAGGTACCACTGATAGCCTCCGGCACCTTTCATGGCATAAAAACGCACATCTGCCAAAATACCCTGGGTATTGGTCAGATCAATGTTTTGATCCACACTTCCCTTGAAATAATTGAGCCCGTTCTCCCAGGTGCCCTGCTGAAGGACATCGCCATTGAGCTCCAGGTTCAGCTCATTGTTGCCCCCTGGATTGTTGCGGACCACACCATGATTGGTAAAGGTCGTGTTGATCACCAAAGTCTCGTTGTAAGCATCGCCCAGATGATCCTGCAGGGTACCCTCCAAACGCAGTGAATCGCCCTCAGCAAAGATATCCGAAGATCCCTCAATGTTCACCGTACCCTTCAATACCACATCCTCCAGGTAAGTGTAGGAATCCAGGTATCCATTGTTCAGGACCTCCAAGGAATTACCGTTGCCGATAATGCGAGCATGCTGTATGTCTGCTGAATCGAGCCGCAGGAAAAAGTTGCTGGCCAAAGGCAAGATGATACGGCCCTGCTGACCGCTTTGGTCTTCCAGGTCAATGCTAAAGCCTTCGGAAAAGACCAGCGGGCTGCCGGCTACCACATCGGAAGCAGCATCATTGTCTTGCAACCTGCCTTTAACAAACTTACCCGGATCGCGCATCCGGATGGTCTGGTCGCCGCTGCCGGTAAGGATGGTCAAATCATGGGCCCAGGTTCCGTTGTTTTCAATATCGCCGGTAATCTCTAACACCAGATCACTGTTGTCATCAGGATTGTTGCGGATAACCCCGTTGTTGGTGACAGACCCGCCAACCTGTACCTGCTTGCCATATAAAGCACTCAGATTTTGCAGTGTATCTGACTCGTTCACAGTTAAATTGTTACAATAACCTGTTTCGTCCACCTCCACCTTTCCATCGATGACAACGTTATCACTGGAAGTGGGCACCACGCCTCCTATCCAGGTGGTCGTTTCAGACCACAGACCACCCTGTTCCGTGGAGACAATGTCGCCGGAACCATCGGAGCTGACGGTTATGTAATCCGTTTTGGTCTCGGTTGCCGTGGTGCTGCCATCCCCCACCGTGAGGCCAACCGTGTAGGTACCTGCCTGGGTATATTCATAAGCCGGATTCTGGATGGAGGCATCCTCGCTTCCATCGTTATTAAAGTCCCAGCTCCAGGAGGTGACACTACCCTGGCTCTGGTCGGTGAAGTTAACCGTGAGGGGTGCATTGCCGCTGGTGACATCAGCTGTGAAACCGGCAGATAGAGGTGTTTCAAAGCCTATCTCCTGGTGCAGGACAGTACCCTCATACCCGGATATAATGGCATCACCGTTCAATAATTCAACACCGGTAAGCAGGTTGAAGGTCCTGTTTTGCACATAATCCCAGGTGGATCCCCCGTCGGAGGTGGTGAACACCAACCCCTGGCTTCCCACTACCACTCCGTTTTGTGCATCCTGCATCCGGATGGCTTCCAGGTGATCTATAATAAACCCGGAAGGAATGTTCACGGTCTGTTGCATCCAGGTACGCCCGGTATCGGTTGATTTGAGCAGGGTGGCATTGTTGCCGCAAATGAACCCGATGGAATCCTCTACGAAGGCGATGGAATTGAGGGCTTCCTGCACCGGTGAAGCGACCTTAGTCCACTGATCTCCGCCGTCCCCGGTTCTTAGAATATGGGCCTCGGTGGAACCGCCTCCTCCAATCACCACACCTGTCTGCTCATCGACAAATTCCAGGTCGGT
This sequence comes from Bacteroidales bacterium, assembly GCA_018334675.1. Lineage (GTDB taxonomy): Bacteria > Bacteroidota > Bacteroidia > Bacteroidales > UBA12077 > JAGXLC01. The sequence goes on from JAGXLL010000048.1 coordinate 5,197, forward strand.
AAAGTTAATTTCTGCTATATTCGGGGCGGTCAGCTTGCTCCAGCTGTCTCCCAGATCGGTGGATCTCATGATCAGGGTATCCAGGCCTGCGGCATACAGGGTATTGTTGCCGGCATCAGCCACAGCCTCCACATCTTCATAAATATTCAGTCCATAATCGTTCCAGGTTTGTCCTCCATCGACAGTCTTATAGGCCTCTCCATCGCTCCCCACCGCGATGGCCGTGTTGGCATCCAGGGTAACCACATCATTGAGATAATCCGCAAAAGGCAGGGAGCTCCAGGTAACCCCACCATCGGTGGTACGCATCACCGAGTCGCCATCCGTGACGGCATAACCGGTGCTTCCGGCAAAATCCATACCTGTGATGGTTTCATACCGGCTGCCAAAGGGGAAGGTCCAGGTTTCCCCACCGTCCTGCGAGGCGATGATCACCCCGTAATCTCCCATCACCAGAAGGGAGGAAGGGGTTTTGGCCCCAATGGTTTGCTGGCCATACCGATAGTTGGCAAATTTTTTGGTCCATTGTACACCCCCATCGGTGGTCTTGTATACATAGCCGCCCCCTACCGCCAGACCGGTGCTGGCATCGGCAAACCACACATCATAAAAATTGGTCCATATATCACCCGAACCGCTATAAAGCGTCCAATTGCTGCCTCCGTCGGTGGTACTGTATATGTTGCCCACATCGCCCACGGCAAAGCCATGGTTCGCATCAGTGAAATGCACCCCATTGAGGTCCTCTGTGCCATGGATGCCGGCCGACCAGCTCTGGCCGCCATCGGTGGTGCGGATGATCGCACCATTTCTTCCCACAGCCCAGCCATTGGTGGCATCGACAAAGAAAAGAGCATTCAATGACTCGGTGGTGTTAGAGTTCACCTCTGTCCAGTTCTGTCCTCCATCTGTGGTTCGAATTACCGTTCCGGAGAAGCCGACAGCGATGCCGGTTTGTTGATCAATGAATTGTATATCTCTCATCGTATTGTTCGTTCCTGTAGGCAGGTTCACCCAGGACTGGCCGCCATCCTCCGTCAAACGTATAAAGCCGCGACCAGTGACAAACCCGGTGTCGGCATTGAGAAAGTAAATGCCCGAAAGGGCCTCATCCAAAGTATCGGCATCCATCAAAGTCCAGGATTCGCCGCCATCGGTGGTTTTCATGAAAGTGCCGGCCGAACCGCAGGCAAAGCCCTCGGTTTCGCTTATAAAGTGGGAATCGTAAATGCTGTTGCCCTGGGGTTGGGGGTTGAGCCAGGTAAAAGGGGTAGCAGATTGATCGGTTCCGGAACCACCCCCGGAAGTAGTCGTGGCAAGAGCTTTGATGGAAACATCATACGCCCCGTCGGTGATATTGGCTCCCAGAGCATACCAGGTGGAGCCTTCGCTGCTGATCCAGCACCTTCCCGAATCCTCAATAACCGCGTTACTCGTATAATCACTGATCACCTTTTCCATGGGGAGGGGATAGTCTGTACCTGTGTTGTAAACCACCCGAATAAAAAGATCATTACCGGCTGCCACGTCAATGGGATCAGACAGCTCAAAGGTATGATAACCGGCATGGGTACATGTTTGACTTGAAAGGGTCGCGAGCGAATGGGAAAGGGTGGAACCGTCAAAATCATCGAACACCTCAATGTCCAGCACACTGCCAGAAGCCACGGCATAAGTACCGATGCTCCGGATCTGTTGATTTGTTTCGGGTGTGAATTTGACCACAGCCTGGTCGCTGCCGTCCGACCATCCATAACTGGTGGTCCAGCCCAGCTCATCATATCCATGAATGACCGCCTCCTCGTTGTATTCCACCCGGTCCGGAAAAACACCTGCTGTCTCTACACCCACTGAATCATAATACGACATATAATAATACCCGGATTCACCCCAGCTATCACCCCAGCTGTTCTTAATAATCCAGGCACCTGGCTGGTCGGCTGCCGTTACTTTGCTGTCATCCCAGCCCACCAGGGTTACTCCGTGACCACCCCCGTCGCTTCCATCCCCCGGACCCTGGTAAAAGTAAGTATAATCAGAACTGTTATAACCCTCACTGCTCCAATAGGTTGATGCATAGAGCGCTCCATAATCCTGAATGGCCTGTTTAAGATTGGCACGGGTGGTATCGAGCCACCAGGTATCCGACACATAAGCAACAGGTGTTAAACCCGAAGGGCAGGTATTGTCATCAACGCCTGAATAGGGGTCGTCGGCCTCATCCATGGGCCCTGCACCTTGGGCCAGCATGGATGCGGAAATATAAAGATTTCCCCCTTCGCAGGGGGCCCAATCATAGCCGTGGCAGTTGTTCATGTTGTCCTCCGATAAATCATAGGTGCCATAGCCCTGCAGCAACCATCGCGACTCGATGGCCCCCATCGTGGCAAAAGTCCAGCAGGAACCACACTGCCCCTGATCCTTCACCGAGGTGACACCCCCTTCATCCCGCAAATCATAACTGGAAGGAAGGGATTGCGATTGGCGCACCATCCCGGCCCCGGCAGGTACCTCGACATCTTCGGCTGGCCGGATAACCGGCTCCACAGGCGAAGGCACCAAACCCAAGGCATGCCCCTCCGGGGTGAGAACACCCCGTTTCAAATAAGCCTTCTTTTCTACATACTCCTTGAACTCAGGATTGACAGGAGCCTGGCTGCCCCTGTCCTGTGCACCGGCTGGTGAAGCCAGAGCCATCAAAACTACCGTTAGCAATGCGTAATACTTTTTCATATGGTTATTTTTTTATTTATCAAGGTCATATGGAACCCTCATGGTTAAACATGTCCTTGTTGTGCAGTTTACTGGATGAGGGTTTCATAAGCCATTTGTATTAAGTTCCCATTTTGGATATTTGCTGTCTGTTTTAAACCGATCCCTGAGGATACTTTTCCCGTTTCACTTACCATCGACACTTTCACTGTTCTTGCAACTTTCACCTGCTCGAATTCTTCTATTACATGGTTTGAAGTATTCTTATCACCTAATTCTCCCATACTTGCAAGGATCACTTCCAATTCACCAGGTAATCAATGAACGTCCCGGCTTTCTCTTCATTTACCTGTACCCGGCAACCATTCTTCAACAGCACATACCCGGGATTGCCCGGCAGATAACGGTCCATATGGTCCAGGTTGACCAGATAATCACCATTCAACCGGAAAAACCTCAGCCCTTTTAATTCTTCTTCCAGGAATTCAATGGATTCATCATACCTGAGGGAAGCTCCACCGGTATGATGAACCACAGAGTGATCAGAAGAAGCCTCTACACAAATGATCTCTGTAACAGGTACTCTCACCGCTCCTGAATCATTATGCAAAACCACCTTCCGGTGCATCTTGTAAATCTGGTTCAAATTCGAAAGGATGTCCTCCATACGCTGATTGAAATGCTCCTCCTGCATGATGAACAGAATGCTGTCCCGGTGTTCCCTGATGAAAACATCAAGGTCCTCCCGGCATTCTCTGTCATCAATGATAAAAAGCTGGTACATGTATGTGGATCTGTTTGGAGTAAATGTACGCCAACAAACCCCAAAAGATCCATAAAAAAAGGATTTGCACCCTCTGTGAAAATATTCGCAGGCAGTAAATGATTATTTGCAGAAAGATATCGGTCACATACTGTCCAGGATCTTCAGCAGCTGCTCTTTCTTCCGGTAAGCCACCGGCACCGAGCTGCCATCCTTCAGAAAAATGTGCTCCCGTTCCTTACTGAAGTGATCCATAAAATTCAGGTTGACCAGGTGGGATTGGTGGGTTCGGAAAAAGCCATAAGGGGTAAGCATCTGATCATACTCCTTCAAAGTTTTAGAAACGATCAGCTTTTTATCAGGGGTAATAAAAAAGTGGGTGTAATTGCCATCGGCCCTGCAATGAATAATATCCTGCACATTCACCAGGTGCAGACTCTCCGAGGTACGCAGCACGATCTTCTTCACCTCCCTGGATATATTCTCTATGTTCGAGAGGAAAGCATTAAGCTTCAACTGTATCTCGTCCTTCTCCTTCAGGTCACGGGCCCGGGAAAAAGCCGCCTGTACATCCTCCGGGTCAAATGGTTTCAGCAAATAATCCAGGGCGGAAAACTTAAAGGCCTGTATGGCATATTCCTGGTAAGCCGTGATGAAAATAAGCTGAAAATCATAATCCTTCAATTGCTCCAACAGATCGAACCCCGTTCCATCCGGCAGATCAATATCGAGAAGCAATACATCCGGGCGGGTCTTTTGAAGCACCTCTATACCAGTCTTTACATCCCCTGCTTCTCCTACAATCTTCACATCACCACTGTTCTGAAGCAACATTTTGGAAATGGTCTGACGGGCGTTTTCTTCATCATCGATAATCACTGTTCTCATAAGCGCATATTTGTTATTTCATCTTTCAAGGGAAAAAGGGATCCACAGGGTGATGCGGGTGCCTGTATCTGTATGGGAGGCTTCTGATGAAGCTTCCACCATATTTTCGGAATGATCAGCTCTTGTTATGTTTTCGGAAGATGATCCGGTATCAGCCTGCGCAGGTGTTTTAAGATCCGAAGTACGAGCTTCACCCAGGTCTTCAATATACAAGTGGATCTTTCTTTTGTTGAAGCGGTTTAAATTTTCAATACGTTCCTCACTGATGCGGGTAGCCAGCGATCGATGCACCACCCCTTTGCGGGTGCGCAACCTTTTGGAACGCTCAATGCCAATGCCGTTATCTTCAATAATCGCAACAATATAATCCTTTTCCCCTTCAAAGCGCACACTAAGTAAACCCTTATAAGTGGCCGGCTTAAAGCCGTGTTCAATGGCATTTTCCACAAACGGCTGGGTCAGCATCGGAGGGATCCGAACCGCTTCCCGGTCCAGGGAGGGATCCACCGCCAATTGAAATTCAAACTTCTCATCATACCGGATCTTCTGGAGATTCAGGTAATGATCCAGGGTTTGAACTTCCTGTTGCAGGCTGATGGTATTGTTGCGGGAATTCTCCAGGATCAGCCGCAGCAGCTTGGAAAACTTAGCCAGGTAATGGCTGGCCTTAAAGGAATGATTCCCCAGTACATAATTCTGGATGGAAGTAAGGGAATTGAATACAAAATGGGGATTCATCTGCGAACGCAACAGCTTTTGCTCCAGCTCGATGTTGTATTTCTCCTTTTTTAACCCCACAATCCTCAGCCTGACAAATACAACCAGGATACCCGTGCCTATCATACCTATGGTCATAAGAAACCAGGTGGTTCTCCAGAATGGCGGATGAATACGGATTTGTAAAGTAGCTGGCCGGGAGGTCCATACATAATCATTATTGGTCCCGCTTACTTTAAAAGTATAGGTGCCCGGATTAATATCCGTGTAACTTGCCCGGTTGGTATGCTCTGCAAAGACCCAGTCGTCATCCACGCCTTCAAGTATATATTTATACTGATTTTTCTCCGGAGCCGTAAAATCCATGCTGGCAAAATATACCGTGAAGAAGTTCTCGTCATAGTCCAGCGATATCCTTTGCTGCGAAGTAAAATCGCTGCGCACCCGCTGATCAAACTTATCGAAACCCGTAATCTGAATCTCGGGATTTTCTGCATGAGTAGTAATCTCATGAGGATGGAACACGGTAATGCCATTCTCTCCTCCGAAAGCCAGGCGCCCATCTGGCAGGCGGCAATGTGCCCCGGTGAAACGATTGCTCTGAAGCCCGTCCGACTTATAATAAGACATGACTCTTTCCCGGGGCCGGATAAAATGAAACAAGCCATTCTGAGTACTGATCCACAGATCACCCTGGTCATCCTCCTGAATGGCCATGATCCGGTCATCCGGCAACCCCTCCTTTGTGGAGTAACGTTGAAATCCTCTGTCGGCTCCCAAAAAACGATCCAGACCTGCATCCGTTCCCACCCAGGTCTCACCGTTGGAGTCCTCAAAAAGACAATGCACCACGTCGGAAGAAAGGCTGGTGGAATCGCCCGGATGATGCCTGAAGTGGTCGATCAAACCTGTTAAAGGATTGATCCGGTTGAGTCCTTTGTTGGAGGTACCCACCCATAGGTACTGACGGCTGTCTTCCATTATCGAAGAGGTCAGGCGGGAGGTAAGCGAGTGGGGGTCCGCCTCATTAAAGGAGTTAAACCGGCCTGAACCTTTGTCCAAAACACAAACCCCTGAGCTGGTACCCACCCAAATGTCATCATCCGCTCCCTCTGACAGGGAAAGGATGTGGTTGTTGATCAATGCATCACTATCCAGAGGATCCGCCTTATAGGAGAGAAAGGATCGATCCTGCGGATCAAAACGTGTGAGCCCCTGGGTGGTGCCAATCCATATCAACCCTTGTTGATCGCGGATCAATGCTGTAATCAGATTGCCAGTCAAAGAACGGATGTTGCCCTTTTCGGTTTGAAAACGCTCCATCTTTCCGGAAACAACATGATAACGCCACAATCCCTGCTTGGTGCCAAGATAAAGACGGGTGCGGTGATAGAGGATATGGTGCACCTTCAGGTCAAAATCTTCTATGTCCAGTTTATTCAGTCTTCCAGTCTGAAAGGTATAGCAGTAAATGCCCGAGGAAGTGGATATGAATATACAATCGGAGCCGCGGGTATGGGAAAAAACCTCCTGCGGGACATCATCAAAGCTAAGAGGCTCAAAAACCCCCCGGTCGGGAAAAAATAAATAATATCCCTGACCGGTAAGTATACCCACCGGGTCATCCACTCCCGATGATACAATGTCTTTTATATAATCGGCGCGAGGTGGTATACCCATACACTGCATACTGTCATTGCGGCGAAAATACCTCTTCAGTCCGCTGCTGGCAGCAATGTATAGATCTCCATTGTCCAGAGGCTGGATATCTCTGATATCCGACCAATTGCAATTTCTGTAACGCGAAGGGTAATGGGTTGCAACCATTTTACCCCCGGGGTAGCTATACCGGTAAATGCTGGTAGTCTGGGCACAGCCGATCCAGACATTTCCATGATGGTCATAAGCCACAGCGGATATCTTGCGGTCGATGGGGCGGTGATGAAGCGGATTGAACTCATTGGCTAGGAACTGACCTCTTTTCCTGTCAAACTCCTGCATGCCATCCGCACCCCAAAAGCCGGCCCAGAAGGCGCCCTGGCTGTCTTCCAGAAAATCGACATACCAGTCGGTCTTCAAATTATCGGGGTTGTGGCTGTAAAGAACAAACTGATCTTTTCCGGCCAGATAGCGCTGAAAGCCCACCCCACGCCACAGACCGACCCATATATTCCCCTGGCGGTCCTGATAAAGATCGGACACATAATTGGAGGCCAGCTTGCCCGGCCGGCCATCCGTTTCCTTGTAATGAACGATGGAACCATCTTCCAGATTGATCTTATCCAAACCATACCCCAAAGTACCCACCCACAGCGATCCTTTATCGTCCGCCAGCAGGGAACTAACATGATTGGATGCTATAGTGCTCTTATTACCGGGGATGTGATAAACATGATCAAACTTATATTTGTCCCGGCTGTATGTATTGATCCCGTTATCCGTTCCGAACCAGAGGTTGCCGGCATGGTCCTCCATGATGCAGTTGATACCATCTTCGGTCAGGGAATGGGGATTGTTCTGATCAGCCCTGTAATGCAACAACTCCCCTGATCGGGGGTCGAATCGCAGAAGGCCGTTGCCGGTGGCAAACCACAACAACCCCTCACCATCCTCGACAATATCATAGGTAGAGGTAGCATAAAACTTCTCAAATCGCGCTTCATCGGGAAAAAAGCGATAGATACCATCAATACCGGAAACCCAAAAATTACCGTGGCTGTCTTCCAGAAAAGCAGCCACATCATTGTCCCGCTTTCTGCCCGGAGCAGTTCCACCAGCCCGGAAGTATTCAAAACGAGCCTGATGCCTGTCAAAACGATACGGGCCCATCGACCTGCCTCCTATCCAAAGATCCCCCTTACGGTCCTCATAAATGGCATGATACTCATAATAGGGCTGGGAGATCTTCTCGTGGTTGTAATGTGCAAAGGTATCCCGCTGGATATCATAGCGGCTCAGGATACCGTCTACCGTTTCTATCCATAAAAAACCGCTGCTGTCGGCATAAAGCTCCCGCACATAGTCGTGGCTCAGGCTGTTCTCGTCAAACGCATCGGAATGGTATGTCCTAAAATGCTCTGCCTTCCGGTCAAAACAGTTCAAACCCTTCTGCGTTCCTACCCAAAGATTGCCGTAAACATCTTCGGTGATACTGGTAATATGAGCATGGGAAATGGATGTGGAATCCCCTTTCTGCGGCGAATAGACATAAAAATCATACCCGTCAAACCGGTTCAATCCTTTATCGGTGGCAATCCATATGAAGCCGTAACGATCCTCATGGAGATCGAGCACCTTCCGCCCCATAAGCCCGTCATCAGCCGTGTAACTGTCAAATTTGGAAAGATAATCCCTTTGGTAGTTAAAGGCCGGCTCCTGAGCGAAGCTCCCGTAAAAAAACAAAATCAACAGGAAAGTGAACAATACCCTGAAATGCCCCATGCCCGGAAAAGATATTTTATTTTTCCGAACATATAATTTTTTCCGAAAACAATCAAGTAATTGATCAAAATTAATCCAGCCGAAGCACAGCCATAAAAGCCGACTGCGGGACTTCTACATTGCCCACCTGGCGCATCTTCTTCTTACCTTTCTTCTGTTTTTCCAGCAGTTTCCGTTTCCGGGTCACATCACCACCATAACATTTGGCGGTCACATCTTTCCGCAGGGCTTTGACCGTTTCCCGGGCGATGACTTTGGCACCAATGGCGGCTTGAATGGCAATATCAAACTGCTGGCGGGGGATGAGCTCTTTGAGTTTCTCACACATCCTTCTTCCGAATGAATAGGCATGATCCTGATGGATCAGGGTAGACAGGGCATCTACCATGTTGCCGTTGATCAGGATATCCAGGCGTACCAACCTGGCCTCCTTATAGCCGGTCTGGTAATAATCAAACGAGGCATACCCCTTGGAAATGCTCTTGAGCTTGTCGTAAAAATCAAAGACAATCTCGGCCAGGGGCATCTCGAAGGTCACCTCCACCCGGTTGTTGGGTTGAAAGACTTGATTCTTCAGGGTTCCACGTTTATCCAGACAAAGGGTCATGATCGGACCGATATAATCGGAATGGGTGATGATCTGAGCATTTATGAAGGGTTCTTCGATGGTATCGATCTTCTTCGGTTCAGGAAGGCCGCTGGGGTTGTGCACCTCCACTTGCTCCCCGTCGGTGGTATGTACAAGATACGAAACATTGGGCACCGTGGTGATCACGTTCATATCATATTCCCGGTCGAGCCGCTCCTGGATGATCTCCATATGCAGCAGGCCCAGGAAGCCGCAGCGAAAACCGAAACCCAGGGCCATGGAGTTTTCCGGCTCAAAAGTCAACGAGGCATCGTTGAGCTGAAGCTTCTCCAAAGACACGCGCAGCTCCTCATAATCATCGGCATCCACCGGGTAGATACCGGCAAAAACCATCGGCTTGACATCTTCAAAACCCGAAATCGCCTTGTCACAGGGACGGGCATAATGGGTGATGGTATCCCCTACTTTCACCTCATAGGAGGCTTTGATACCCGAGATGATGTACCCCACATCGCCAGCCCTCAACTCATTGCGGGGCTCCTGCTTCAGCCTCAGCACACCAATATCATCGGCATGATAATCCTTGCCCGTGTTCACAAACTTCACATGATCGCCCTTCTTCAGACGACCATTGAAGATCCTGAAATAGGCCTCGATGCCCCGGTAGGAATTGAATACCGAGTCGAATATCATCGCCTGGAGCGGCGCTTGTTCATCGCCAACCGGATGGGGAATCTTCTCAATAATGGCATCCAGAATGTGCTCTACCCCATAGCCGGTCTTGCCACTTGCCTCGATGATATCCTCCCTTTCACAGCCAATCAACTCCACGATCTGGTCCTTCACTACATCCGGATTGGCCGCTTCCAAATCCACCTTGTTCAGCACCGGCAGGATCTCCAGATCATGATCGATGGCCAGGTAGACATTGGAGATGGTTTGGGCCTGTACACCCTGTACCGCATCTACCACCAACAAAGCTCCCTCACAGGCAGCAATGGAACGCGACACTTCATAGGAAAAATCCACATGGCCGGGTGTGTCTATCAGATTGAGGTAATACTTCTCTTTTCCTTTCAGATAATCCATCAGGATGGCATGACTCTTGATCGTGATGCCCCGCTCCCGCTCCAGATCCATATCATCCAGCATCAAATCATGGTATTCCCGCTCGGTAACCGACTTGGTGAACTGCAGCAACCTGTCGGCAAGGGTGCTCTTTCCATGATCAATGTGGGCCAGTATACAAAAGTTCCTGATATTATTCATGTCTGTCTCTTCACTTTCCTTGTTAGCAAACGGATTTTTCGCGGGCATAAAGATACTCAAATCTTAAAGAATAATATATCCGGCAGGGGATAATTTCAAAGGGACTGACAGCCCTGTTTCTAAAGCAACATCTCACATAAGACCAGGACGAGGAAGATTTCACAAGATTGAAAAAGAAACCCTGACCGGGTAAAATCCCGGGAAACAAACCCTTTCAGAAACTCTTGATGATCAGGGCTACAATGTATCCCAGGTAGTTGCCGACCGCATAGCCCAAAATACCCACCGTCAAACCCGATACAATCACCTCCCGGTTGCGGATGGCTCCGGCTATCACCGGCACAAAAGGCGGCGAGCAGATCAGGGCGGTGGAGGTGACCATCACCGTGTCGGAATCGACCCTGAAATAGCGGGAGATCAGCACATGAAGCACCAACCCTCCAAAAACCACATAGGTGATGTACATGAACAAACCCGGAGCCGCACCGGTAAATTCACGGATATTGGCCATTGACGCCACATCCAGGCTGAAGATCAGGATCAGGTACATACCCAGTTCGAAGGTCTTGTCGATCCGGTTGATCGACGGGATCAGCGAGGCACCAATCCCCAGGGTGGTGATAAGCAGGATCACAAGCACCATCTGTGCATTCTCGGGTACCAAAAGGCCCATACCTCCCCCTATGGCAAAAATCAAGACCGATATTCCAAAAGCCTTGCTCAACGGGCCCAACACACGCCGGCTGAAAATACCTTCATAGGGATCCCGCCCGTCCAACTGGGTATAAGAGATGGTTTTCCCCTTGATACCTATCGGGAAAGGCCTCAGCAGCCTGCCAAAAACCCTCTTGCCCAGGGTGATAAGAAAAAGAAGATAGATGCTGGAAAGGATCATGTCGTAGGTATGGGTGATGATATAGGTGTCTGGGTTCACATCCAGCATCATCTTCAGTGAGGCCAGGTTGGGCGTACCACCGGTATATACACCCACCAGCATACCCGATACCTTCCACATCTCTTTCATACCCCCGCCACGGAAAATCAGGTAACCGGTTGCCACAACCACGATCACCCCGATCAGGGCAGCAGCCATCGACAACATGGTCTTGCCTGCCATCATGAACCAGGATCGCACATTGGCAGAAAACAACAGCAGGGGAATGGCCAAAGGAATGGTGATGGTGGTTATCACATCCTGTATGGCCCTCGATCCCTCCGGCAGAATACCTATATTGCCCAGTATCAGTCCAAAAGCATAAGCGATAACTACCGAACCCAACTTGTTGACCATGGGAAACTTACGGCACAAATACAATATGGCCATCGGAAAGAAAACATAAAACACAACCAGCAGGACCTTGGCAATCATGAGCAGATGTTTGCTACCGGCAAAGATGGGATTTTTTTGGAAAAATACAACACCGTGGCAACTCAGTGTTTAAGGCTGAGGAACAGAAAAATTGCCCTATGGTCGAGGTGCCTTATTGTCAAATTGTCTATTGTCAAATTGTCAAAATCACGTATAGGGCTCTTCACCAAACAATAGAACTTTGTGTTCTTTCTTAGCCTT
>JAGXLL010000130.1 GCA_018334675.1 Bacteroidales bacterium
TACACCCAGACCGGCGAGCATCAACATCGGATTGGTATAATCCAGGGGCTTAACGATCTCGGCACAATAATTACCCTGTTCAAAGGAATAATAGTCGTAGTTGGCTTCCTGAGCTACACCCAAACCCAGTGTGGCTGTATAAACACCTTGCTCATCAGTGGTCAGGTTTTGTTTCTCCTGATAGACCAACTCACCATTCTCCCGGTTATAGATGGTGATCAAAGCATCGAAGCCTTCTTGGGCCTGCGGTTCGCCGTCTACCATATAGTTATTGGTGTAATCGCGATCGCCGGCACTCCATGAAAGGGCATCCTTTGCTATGGTAGCGGTATCGTTTTCAATGTTTTGAACCCGGATGCCCAGGTCGTATTGATCCACCGCTACCAGCGCGAAACTGGCAATACTGAGCAAATCATATTGGCCCAATTCAATGCTGAACTGTCCATCTTCACCGGTCTGCACCTTATGGATGGCCTTCCACATGATGTCGCCGGTGCAACTGTCTTTATATACGATGTATTTGACGTTGAACCTGGAATTACGCTCCAGTTCATCCGAGCTGTTGCGGTATACCTCCTCGTATACCTGAGTTTTTTGCAGGGTAGTAAACGCTTCCTGGGTCAGCTCGGTAGCATATTGGGGATTGGATGAATCCAGCACCACACCGATGAGGATGGGCACACCCCAGAGGCCCAGGTTCTGCACGGAGAACATAAGGCCATAGGCTGTACCGATCTTGGTCTCCTTGACAATCTTGGCCACCGCTGGCCACATGGCAGCGGGTACCAGGGCAAAAGCTACTCCCAGGATAAAGATGGGTATAAAGGGAGTGATCATGGTTTTGGCAAACATCAGATGTGCAATGATCAACAGAACCGATCCCAGGTACATCAGTGTAGCGCTTTTCCCTTTATAATCGGCTATCCATCCAAAAATCGGGGTAAGCAGGATGGTGCCATACATCAGGATGGAGGATATATTGCCGCTGATCTGCCGGGGCAGGTTGAACTTGTTCATCAGCAAGTCGGGAGCATACTTAACAAATGGGAAGACCGCCGAATAAAAAGTTACACACAGCAAGGTAATGAAAATGAAAGTCCGGTTGGTCACCAGGAATTTCAGGTCGCTCCAGCGGAATTCATCCTCGGCGTCTTTGGGCAGGGTCTCCCTGATCTGACGGTCGATCTTCAGATCCATCAACATATAAATGATGAAGGTAAGCAGGCCAATCCACAGCAACATGGCACCAAACCAAATGGCATTGGTCCACTGTACCTCGGCCAGGGAAGGACTCAGGTTCAGGGCCAGGGCCGTACCCAGGCGGCCAAGGGCTACATTAAGACCCAGGGCCAGGGCGATCTCCTTACCCTTAAACCATTTGACAATGGCTTTAGACAAGACCACGATGCTGGTCTCCGCCCCCAAACCGAACAGGAAAAAGCCCAGATACATCATTTTCAGGGCCGGCGAAATGTTGGGCCAGAAAGAGGTCATAAAGCCATATCCAAACCCACCGCTCAGGTAAGCATCAGAAGCGCCATAAGCTGTAATGGTGGTACCAACCGCCATGAAAAGAACAAAAACGAAACCGGTAATACGAATGCCGATCTTATCGAGGATGATGCCGCCAAGAACAGCCATGGCCAGGAAAACATTGGGTACCGAATAGGCCGAGATAAAGGTACCGTAATCGGAAGAGGAAAAGCCCAGGTTTTCCTGCATCAGATCCTTCAAAGGAGATAAAGCATCATAAAAATAATAATTGAAAAACATCACTGCACTTGTCAGCAATAAGACCAGCCAACGTGCAAACGGGGAGTCTCTAAGCGTTTTTTTCGTCATTATTGGGTTTTTTGAGGTTTATCAGATCATTTAAGGTCCCCCAAAACTAAAATTTTTCCCCAACTTCACAAATGTTGTAAACAGTGTGGTGGAAAAAACAAAAAAAATGGGCTTGAAAAGCCCATTTATATGATCTGACGAGAAATAACTTTCAGGTTACCGTTGTGCATATATCCATGCCGATTCCTCAAAGCTCTCCTTCAGCTCCTTCAGAGTCGAGACAGCTGCTTGCCAATTGTTGGTGGGTTCTACAGCCACCATATGAAATCCGTACTTGTTTTTCAAAATATGGGTACTAAAGCCTTTCTCTTTCACATACCGGTTATAGGAATTTAGATATCCCTTATTCTTGAAACTACCCAGGATGACATGGTATCGATATCCATCACTTGTGGTGGTACCTTTTGGGCTGCTTTTGCGCACTGAATCCAACAGCATCTGATTTTCCCGCTTCAGTTGAGATATCTGACCCTGCAGTTCTTTTATTGAATCCACAAATTCCAGGCTGTCCTGCTTCTCCTGATATAATTGGACCGAGTCGTCGTTATCGGAAAACAGGTTCTTCTTCTGAAAAAAATCACATGCGTTTAAAAGAGGTGCTGTCAATATAAGCACTAAAAGGAATCGTTTCATAGGCGGTTAAGTTTGATGACCGGTTTTATACAAATATAACTAAAAAATCCTGATATATAAAAATTTAACGCAACAGGCTCTTTCTTATCCCCATATTTCCTTGCATGAGGACATTTTACTCCTATACGGCCCGCAGAATATAAACAAAGGAATTTATTTTTATATTTGACAAATGGAATGGTTAAATTGCAACTTATGAAGACACTGATCAGCCTTTTTGAGGAAGTAGCCGCCGAACATGCCAGCAGCCCCCTTTTATGGGAAAAACAAAACCGTCAGTACACGGCAACCACCTATGCCGAAACCCGGGAACAAGTCCGGCAGTTTGCCGCCGGATTGCTCAACCTGGGAGTTCAGAAAGGCGACCGCATCGCCCTGTTATCGGAAGGCAGGAACGACTGGATCATCAGTGAACTGGCCATCCTCTACACAGGGGCGATCAATGTGCCATTGTCAGTAAAACTGGATGCCGTCACAGAGCTTAAGTTTCGTCTTTCCCACAGCGGCAGCAAGATCCTTATTGTATCCGGCAATCAGGCCTGGAAAATCGATCAGATCAAGAATGACCTACCCGAGCTGGAAAAGATCATCTACCTGGATCCCAAGGAAAAATATGAAAGGGACGAGCTGCCCAAAGAAGAAATATACAACCTGGGGGTTAACTATTTGAAAACCAACCACGAAGACTTTGAGCACATCTACAAGTCGGTGCAGGAGTCCGATTATGCGAATATCTGCTATACCTCAGGAACCACCGCCGACCCCAAAGGCATCATCCTCTCCCACCGAAATTACACGGCCAATGTAGAGCAAGCCCTTACCCTGATGAACATACCCACCCACTACAAAACCCTGCTGATCCTTCCCCTCGACCATTCCTTTGCCCACACCGCGGGTATATACAGCTTCATCGCCAGCGGTGCCAGCATAGGGACCGTGGAGGTAGGCAAAAACCAAATGGAGACCCTCCGCAACATTCCCCAAAACATAAAGGAACTGAAACCCAACCTGCTTTTGAGTGTGCCTGCCCTGGCCAAGACCTTCCGGAAAAACATTGAAAAAGGCATCAGAGAAAAAGGCCCCAAAGTGGAGAAGCTCTTCCACCGGGCATTGAAAGCAGCTTACGCTTATAACAAGGAAGGATACAACAAGGGCAAAGGACTGCAGGTTGTGAAGAAACCCTTGCTCAAGCTTTACGATAAGATGCTTTTCAGCAAGATACGGGAGGGTTTTGGCGATGAACTCGAATTCTTCATTGGAGGTGGAGCCCTGCTCGACCTTGAGCTTCAACGTTTCTTCTACGCCATAGGCATGCCGATGTTTCAGGGATACGGCCTGTCGGAAACCGCTCCCATCATATCCTCCAATGCTCCTAAAAAACATAAGCTGGGATCATCCGGTTTTCTGGTGGAAAACATTGAACTCAAGATATGTGATGAGCATGGCCGGGAGCTGCCACTGGGAGAGAAAGGAGAGATTGTCGTCCGGGGAGAAAATGTGATGGTCGGCTACTGGAAGAATCCACAGGCCACCGAGAAAAGCATCAAAGATGGATGGTTCTATACCGGCGACCTGGGTTATATGGACAAAGACGGGTTCCTTTACGTGCTGGGTCGTTACAAAAGTCTGTTGATAGCCAATGACGGAGAAAAGTTCAGCCCGGAATCCATTGAAGAAGCCCTGATAGAGCACTCACCCTATATCGATCAGTGCATGCTCCACAATAACCAGGATCCTTATACAGTGGGGCTCATCGTTCCCAACAAAGAGGCCATCCGGCAATATGTGGCGGATAAAAACCTGCCGCTGCAAAGCGAAGAGGGCCAAAATGCGGCACTGGAACTGATCCGTGCGGAAGTGGATCAGTTTAAAAAGGGAGGTGAACTGGAAGATCAGTTTCCCGACCGGTGGCTGCCTGCCGCCATTGCGGTACTGGGGGAAGGCTTCACTGAAGAGAACAAAATGCTCAACAGCACCCTGAAAATCGTACGGCGCAACATCGAGAAGAACTACAAGCAACGCATCGAATACCTGTTCACTCCGGAAGGCAAGGACATCTTTAATCA
>JAGXLL010000131.1 GCA_018334675.1 Bacteroidales bacterium
GATACACGCATCAGGGTTGTTTTTCCTGCACCGTTGGGACCCAGCAGTCCAAACATACCCGGCCGGATGTCCATGCTAACACTCTTCAAGGCCTTGAATGGTTTACGTTCCCGCCCTATAAGCGGTATGGCACGTACGAAATTGATCCATAATTTCCTCAGGCCTTTAAAGCGTCCCTTCAGACGGGCAGTGTTTACCTGTTTCTCCTTTAGGTACTTTGAAGTAAGATGAACCCCCAGCACCAGATAGGTGAGTACTCCCCATATGACTGTAGCACCAACATTGGTGAATTTTACCTGGTAGATGGTCAGGATGATCAACGGGAAAAACCTGAGTGTACCCCATCGCAGCCAGGATAGCCATTTTGCTGTGCGTTTGCCGGCAACACCTGCGGATATGTTTTTTATCAGGAACAAAATAAAGAACCACAGCGCAACAGATATAACGAACATCCAGAAACCGTTGTTCTGGTAAAACCATGCAAACCAAACCAGAAAGACAAGTAGCGGGATCTGCCATATCAGTTCTTCCTTCGAGCTTGTTTTTTCTTTTCCGTTACCGAAAATGGCATCCAGATGTTTGTTACCCAGCCATTCACGTAGGGGTCTTGAAGGCCGGTCGTAGATCTTCACCAACCTTCTGATTCGGATCACAATAAGGCTGTCCTTGTCTATGACATCGGCAGAAGCTTTTCGCAGACTTTCCGTGAAGAACCAGGTAGAAGCCGGTACCACCATTACTACCCCGACGACTCCCGCCATTTGCCAGAGCAATGTATCAGCCCCTGTTATGGCCAGAATGATGCCTCCAGCCAGGGCAAGCCGGTTGAGGGTTTTAAGCCAAAAGGGAAGCCCTTTAAACCATTGCAGGGTGGTTTCCATACCCATATAGGCAGTGGGAATGATCACGAGTGTAAACAGGGTGGAGAACAACAAGCCGCCTATTACTGTGATGGCAAAGGGGGCACCGATGCTGCCCACATATTCTCCCTGGCCCAGGGCAAGCGGCAGCATACCTATGGCAGTAGTGATCACAGTGATCAGAATGGGGCGTGCACGGAGCAATCCGGCACCGATGATGGCTCTGGCCGTTCTCATTCCTTTCGACCGCATGCTCTGAACAAAATCGATCAGTATGATCCCATTGTTGACCACTACACCCAAAAGGATCAGAAAACCGGTAAGGGTGTTGGCGCTTAAAAGTGAATTGCCTGTAAATATCAGCCCCAGGAGGGAACCGGTAGCGGCAAGGGGTATGGAGAACAAAAGCACAAAAGGTGTGGAAAAGCTCTCAAATACCGAGGCAAGTATCATGAATATGAGGATGAAGGCTGCCAGGATGAGGAATTTGAATTCTTCGTATTGGTCCTGTTCATGTTGCACCTCCACAGCTACGCCTGGTGGAACATATAATCCGGCTATCAGTTCATCCACATTGGCCCGCGCATTCTCCAGGAGCTCCTTGTCTTCATTGATCTCGGAGGAAAAGCGGTAGCTTACCGAGAGGCTCTTTTCACGGTTTTGACGATGCACGGAAGCAATTTCCTCGCTATAGCGTATGGAGCTGAAATCTCCCAAATGATGAGCAGAAGCTACACTGTCCGTTGCCTGTACCAGTAAATTGCGCAGATCCTCCACGCCTTTTTGCTCTTCTTCCTGCTCTTCCAGCTCATCGCTGCGAATGGTAATGCTGTATTCTTCATCTCCCTCCCTGAAGGTGGTTTCGCTTTCCAGTTGTCTGGAGAAAGCGTTCATCTCCTGTTGGACGCTGGAATAATCTATGTTCAGGGCTTCCATATGGCGCTGATCCAGAAGAACTTTAATCTCCGGCTGTTCCCGGGAAATTCTGAGTCGTGCAAAGGTTACGTCCTCCGATTCTTCTTCGAGTACATATTCCACATTTTCTGCAACCATCACCATGTCTTCGTAATCAGAACCCTTGATGAGGACTTCCTCGGTTTGCTGACCTACTCCCATGAAGTTCATGAAGGCAGAGGCGTTGCCGCCACCCAGAGATAGGTTGTCATCTCCGGAAGAGGACATGTCTGTTATGCTGACGTGCACATCATGATATTCATCCAGTCTGTTCAGGATATCATCCTTAATCCGTGGCACAGTCCGGTCGTTGATCTTTTCAAAGTCTTCCTTAAGCTGAATGGTGAGGGAGGCTTCTTCCGCTTCAATGCTGCTGATGATCTCCTCCACCTCCTCTATATTGCCTATTTTTTCTTCCATGCCACCTATCACCTTATCGGAAGTCTCCAGTGTTGAACCTCCCGGCATGGTGACATTGACCCTGAAGGTATCGGTACCTGTTTCCTGCAGGGTGCTTACGCTCACTGAAAGGCTGATCACTACTGAAGCAAAGAACAAGACCACCATGGAGAGCAGTACCTGTGCCGGATGCCTCATACAGAACCTTAAGATGATAAGGTATAACCTAATCACCCGGTTCCGGAAGTTGATAGAGTGGAGCGACATGCTTCTCCGGTGTGATTTAAGAAACTGGTAAACCACCACGGGTATGAATATCAACGCCACGAAAAGGGATACTCCCAGCGTTGAGATGATGGAAAAACCCACGTTGTTTCCCAGGAGCTTAATGAAGAATTCCGAGGAAAAGGCAAAAGGCAGGAACACAGCGATGGTTGTAAGGGTAGCAGCTACAACTGCCCGCAGTACCTGGGTTGTACCCCCCGAAGCGGCATCGGCCGGTCCGATTCCCTGTGTTCTCAGTCGATAAATGTTTTCAAGCACCACCACGCTATTGTCCAAAAGCATACCAATGGCAAGGGCCATGCCCATCAATGTAAGGGTATTGAGGGTGATGCCTGCGGCATAGAACAGGTTCAGGGAGGTGAAGATGGAGATGGGTATGGCTAAAGCCACTACAGTGACCAGACGCAGATTTCGCAAGAATATCCACAGGACAAAGATAGCCATCAGCCCGCCGATCAGGGCAAGCTTCATGATCTGGTTCATATTGTCTTCCATGGTTTCTGCGTCACAACTCTGAATCACCAGCTCCACCCCTTTGGAGCTCATGTTGCTGTTGATGTTGGCTATGGCATCCTGCAGCTCGTGATAGAGCGATATCTCATTCACATTCGCATCATTATATACGGTTAACGTAACCGCTTCCATTCCGTTGACCCTGCTGATGGTCTCCTGCTCTTTCGCACCCATATAGATTTCTGCCACATCGCTCAGTCTGATCCTGCCATCATCATCCAGGATGATGTTGCCCAGCTCGCTGATATTGGTATATTCGCCTGATACACTAACGACCCAGCGTTTTTCGGCATCATACACAATTCCTCCGAAAAGGCGCTGATTGGAGAACATGTTGATCCGGTTGTTGATGCGTCCCGGTGTAATGTTGTGGGCTTCGCACGCTTCTTCATCGAAGATAACCTCAACGGAACGCTCACGGCCTCCCTGTACCGTTGCATCGCCAACGCCATCTATAGCCAGCAGATCGGAGAGAATCTCCTGATCGACAACGTTTCTGATCCGGTCCACATCTCCTTCTCCCCTTGCCTGAATTGTCATGAAACGGTTGGCCGACATGTCGGTATCTACTTTTACCAGGTTCACCATGTAGGTATCCCTGTTTTCGCGCTGGAAGGCCGCTATTTTTTGTTCCAGCCTGTTGAAAGCGTAATTGATGTCGACGTCCTGCCTGTAGGTTACTACAATGGTAGCCCTGCGGCGCGAAATGTTCGACTCCAGTTCATCAACACCTGCCTGCTCACTGATCATTCCCTCAAGCGGGATCACGGCATCTTTCTCCACAAAGTTGGGATTCATCTGGGTACGGTAGGATACCTGTACGTAAAGAACCGGTACTTCGGCGCTTGGAAACAATTCCACTGGCAGTGATCGGTAGGAGAATATTCCCAGCATCACCAGGGCCAGGAAAAGCATGAAGACCAGTATTTTTTTCTTTACAAATCGTTTCATAGTATAGGCTTACTCCTGATCTTCCGGTTGCACCAATGTTTCTTTTCGCTGAAAAATATAATATAAGCAGGGTATGGTGACCAGGGTGAGGAGGGTTGAAGTGATCAACCCGCCAATAACTGCCCATGCCATAGGTGCTCTGAGTTCCGGGTTTTGTCCGAAGGCAAAAGTCAGGGGCAGAAGCGTCAAAATCGTTGTAAGGCTTGTCATCACTATGGGCCGTATACGGTTTTGTCCTGCCTGCAATACTGCATCGCGTTTGGTCAATCCCTGCCACTGATACCGGCGTATGGCATCCACCAGGATGATGCTGTTGTTCACCGCAATTCCCGCGAGCATGATTACCCCTATGAAAGCCATGATGTTAAATGACTGACCGATGCCCAGGAACAACAGAACTGGTCCTGTGAAGGCCAGGGGCAGTGAAAGAAGGATCGTCATCGGGTGGAGGAGGCTTTCAAAAAGAGAGGCCATCACCATATAAACCAGTATGATGGAAAGGATCA
>JAGXLL010000049.1 GCA_018334675.1 Bacteroidales bacterium
GTCATCGCCGATTTTTATTAAATCCCGATTGGGTTCGCCCCGGTCGGGATTTTTTTTGTATCCTCCGAAGCTTTGGCGAAGGAGGATGGGACCAATGGTCAAATGGTTGAAGAGGAAGGCTGAGGCTAAGGCGAAGAAAGACCGTTCCCTGTTACAGGTTTTAGGTTTCAGGTTACATTTTTTTTATGGAGCAATGGGCAATTTGACAATTTATTCTTTCTTCTCTTCCATTCAATCATTTTATCATTCTCTTTCTTCGCCTTCGCCTTAGCCTTTGCCTTATTTATTCCCGTCAGATTGGCTAATTTTGTTATTTTTACATCTTATGAACAAAAGCCTGCTTTTACTCTGGTTGATCACCATTTCTTGGCCCCTGGGTCTGCTGGCCCAGCAACAAGTTGATACCACTGCACAGCCAACAGATACCCTGAAGGCACCCAAAGTAAAGACCTGGCAGATCAATGAAATGGGAGAGAAGCAAAGGCTTCCCATGGATACGAGCCTGTATGACAGCCACGATTTCAATCCGGCCCTGGGACAGATCAACCTGGGCCAACTGGGTGGCCCCATGAAACACCACCTTTACCACCAAAGAGAGAAGAGCGCATTTCTTTTTCTAACTCCATATCATCCCTTGCTCCAAACCCGGGAGTCCACACGGTATATTAAGACCCGCTATCCATTTACCTTTCTTAAATACAATACCGGAGAGGAGAAAGATGGGGAAGCCCGCCTACGCGCACGACATTCCCAGAATGTCAATGAAAAGCTGAATGTTGGTGTGGATGCCAACCTGCTCGCCTCTAAGAAATTTTATGAGAACGACCGCACCTTCAAATCGCATTTCATTGAGTTGTTTGGAAGCTACGAAACCGTGCCTTATTCGGTATTTGCCAATGTCAACATCAATAAAGTGGAACTGAAAGAGCAGGGAGGCATACAAGACCGCCAGGATTTTGAGGGCGATCTGAAGCGGGTTATTCCCGGAAGGCTGGATAATGCTAAGAATGTATTAAAAAACAGCTCTTTACATGTGGTGCATACCCTTTCACTGAAAAAAACCAGCCTCTCGAAGTTGAATATATTCAAGCGGATCGACGAACAGACCCTTCCTTCGGATCAAAAAGACAGCCTGCGTCAGCAGAGTCCACCTATGCCGCGCGATTCTGTGCCCAAAGATTCCCTGCCCCCCGGGCATCAACCTGCCGACTCTCTATACCAGAGCAGCCAGGCCCGGGATTCGTTAGTGCGCGATTCTCTTTACCGTGAACAGCGTTCGGTCAATACCTCCCGTCAGGCTGCTATACCCCCCGATAGCGTCAGGCAGGATACAGCCCGGGCCAAAGATCAGGTAGGCCAGGAGGAAAAGAAATCCGATACCGGCTCTCAAGCCGATCAAACCAGGTTCTATGCCTATCACCATCTATCCCTTTCGGCCAATAACAAAAAATACAACGATGGCAATCCGCAATCCGATTTCTACAGCCGGTTCCCCATCCTGATCGATTCCACAAGAACCCGTGACAGGGCACAGCAGACTTCCTTCCGCAATGAATTCAAGCTGGTTTATGCCAACCGGTTTGCCGAATTGAGCACAGGGATCGACAACAACCTGGTGAGTTATTCCTATGTCTCACCCGATCAGGGAGAGGTGCCCGACTATGATAATCTCAAGAAAAGAAATTATAACAACCTCTCGCTTAATGCCTCCCTGTCGCTGTTTCAGGACACCGCCTTCTCATTTGATGCCAGGGGCCGGTATTATCTGAGCGGTTTTAAAGGGGGCGACCTTTACCTGGACGGAAGCATCAGCAAGTCCATTGGAAAAAACATGCTGACCATCGAAGGAAGTTATCAGAGATACGAGCCCAACTATTTTTATCAGCATTACCATTCCAATCATTTCCATTGGGACAAGCGGCTGGCAAAGATCAGGGAGATACAGGCTGCCGGTCACTTTAGGCTCTCATCGTGGAAGACTACCTTTACCTTCCGGCCTTCCCTGATCCGCAACTATACTTATCTGGATACCAGCGCCACCCCGGCTCAGAATGAACAGGAACTTGAGCTGTTGACTGCCTCCCTTCAAAAAGATTTCACCCTGTGGAAATTTCATTCTACCAACAAGTTGGTGGTACAATATACGGGCCAGGATGATGTGCTTTCCCTTCCCCTGTACTATTTCTATCACCGGTTTGCTTTCCGCCATACCTTCCACTTTGAGATTACCGGGGGAAAACTCCATACTCAGGTAGGATGGTCGCTTTACTATACTCCCTCTTACCAAACCGATGATTATATGCCCGCCCTGGGAATGTTCTATCGCCAGGATGAGGAATCCATTGGAGATACTCCCTTATTCAACCTTTTTGCAAATATACAGATCAAGCGTACGCGCCTTTTCGTCAAATTGTACCACCTCAGCAGCTATATTCAAACCCGTGATTATTACACCGCTCCGCGCTATCCTATGTCACCCATGATGTTAAAATTCGGAGTATCATGGAGTTTTTATGATTGATTTTTTTATATCTTTCATCAATACAAAATTATTCTTGTAAATTTGTTATGGTTTTACCCAAACATGGACCATTTTGATTAAGTACCCATTGTTTTTCAAATCAGCGGTCTTCCTGTTTTTTTTTGGTATTTTGCTGATCGGCTTTTCCTGTAAGAAGGGGCAAGATGAGGTGCCACAGCAGGTGAACAGGCTTGAACAGATCAAAAAGACCGGAAAATTGGTTGGCATCACCGATTACAACTCAACCAACTACTTTATATACCGGGGCAAGCCTATGGGATTTCAGTATGATTTGCTGAAGCGTTATGCCAGGCATCTGGATGTGGAGTTGGAGATCCGGGTTAACAAGGATATGGATAAGAGTTTCCAGGCCATGGGGGAGGGAGAGGCCGATATCATGGCTTTCAATCTGGCAGTTACCGAGGAGCGCAAACAGCGGATCGATTTCACCGTTCCCTATACCCAAACCCGTCAGGTTTTGGTTCAGCGCAAGCCGGAAGATTGGCGGTCGATGAGCCGGCGGGAACTGGAGCGTCATCTTTTGCGCAATCAATTGGAACTGAAAGGCAAAGTGGTTTATGTACGGGCCAATTCCTCTTATGAGCAGCGTTTGCGCAACCTCTCCGAGGAGATTGGCGGGGGGATCCGGATCATTGAAAAGGAGGATTATTCGGAAGAACAGCTCATCGCCCTTGTGGCCCGCGGGGAGATTGATTATACGGTGTGTGATGAAAATGTGGCCAAGGTCAACAGCACCTATTACCCGAACCTCGATGTAAAGACCGCCATCAGTTTTCCCCAGAACCTGGCCTGGGGTGTACCGCGCAATGCGGATTCTTTGCTGGCTTCGGTGAACAGCTGGATCGAATCGTTTAAAACCACCATCGATTATACCCTGGTGTACAACAAATATTTCAGAAACCGAAAATCTGCCCTGATCTGGAAGAGCGATTATTATACCATCAGCAGCGGGAAGATATCGCCCTATGATGATCTGATCAAGAAATACAGCAAGGAGATAGATTGGGACTGGAGGCTTTTGGCTTCCCTGATCTTCCAGGAGTCCCGGTTTAAGCCTAATGCCCAATCCTGGGCAGGCGCCTACGGCCTGATGCAGCTGATGCCCTCTGTGTTGAAGCGTTTTGAGGTGGAAGACAAAAGCTCGCCCCGGCAGAACATCAGGGGAGGGGTGGAGTTTCTGCAATGGCTGGATAAGGAGATCAGAAAACTGGGAATCCGCGGTGAGCAGGAGAGGATCAGGTTTATGCTGGCTGCCTATAATGTGGGACTGGGACATGTGCTGGATGCCCGGCGTTTGGCCGAAAAATATGGCGGTGACCCGGATGAATGGGATGTGATCAAGGAATACCTGCTGAAGAAGTCCAATCCGGAGTACTACAACGACGAGGTGGTCTACTATGGCTACGCACGTGGCATTGAGACCTATAATTATGTGGATCAGATCATGGACCGTTACGAACACTATAAAAATATCATCCCCGAGTCCTAGAAATCACTTGCCCGGCATATTTCCAGAAACTCGGAAAGGATCATGGCGGTAGCGCCCCATATCCGGAGCCTGTCGTATTTGAAGAAGGGAGCCCTTATCTGGCGGTTGTTCTCCAGGATGCTTTCGTTTTGTATCAAACAGTCGGGTTCCATCAACTCGCGTATACGGATCTGGTATATGCGTTCTACTTCTTTTTTGTCGGGGACAAGCCGGGGCGGGTCGCTGAGGGATCCGATCACCGGTTGAACCCTATGGTTGCTCACCGGGATGTAAAGGGGGGTGAGCTTACCCAGTACGTGAATTTGTTGCACGGGGATGCCCACTTCCTCGTGTGTCTCCCTTAATGCGGTGTAGATCAGGTCGTGATCGCCTGGTTCCTTTTTTCCACCGGGGAAGCTGATCTGGCCGCTATGTACGCCCTGATAAACGGGTCTCTGTATAAGGACGGTATAAAGCTCATCATTCCTGGGATACAACAGAATCAGCACGCCTGCCTCCCGGGCATCGCGGTTGGATGTTTTTTCATGCCGGGATCCGGGAGCCATCTTGTATTGCGCACTCTGCCCCGGCAAAGGCTTCTTGAGCAGCTTTGCGATCCGTTTGTGCGATTCAGTTGTGAAACCATCCATGGTGTTTGCATTTATTTGTGATACTTCCTGATGAACTCCTCCACTTCAGGCACCCCACCCTGGTAGACCAGGTAACCGTTGTAAGGCTCCTTCTCAGTGATCTCGTCATTGATGGGAGTGAGCATCAGCTTTTTCACTTCCTCGCGGTCGGGGGTCTGGCCCAGGGCCCAACCCAGCTTGATATAAGCTACCTCCGGAAGCATATTCGCGGCAGGTATCACGCCCAGGTCCATCAGGTCCCTGCCGGTGTCGTAAACGAACATGTGGACATATCCCCACAGGGTCTGCACGGTCATATAGATGTGTACACCTTTCTCCACGGCTCTTTTGAGCGCCGGATAAACCGGTTTGTTGACATGCCCAAGGCCGGTGCCGGCGATCACGATGCCTTTGTAACCCATATCCACCAGGGCATCGACGATATCGGGCTGCATGTTGGGATAATAGTACAATATGGTAACTTTTTCCTCGAAATAGGGCTGGATCCGCACCTGTCGGTCCTCACGCCGCGGGTTGTAATTTTGTTTGATGGGCGTTACCTTTTCCCGGTTGACGGTTGCCAGGGGCACGTCACCGATGGTACGAAAGGTGGAGCGATAGGAGGAATGCATCTTGCGCACCCTGGTGCCCCGATGCAGGAAACCATATTCATCGGAGGTAGGGCCAAACATACATACCATCACTTCGGCAATGTCGGAATGGCCTGCTGTATGAGCCGTATGGATCAGGTTGAGGGCTGCATCGGATGAAGGCCTGTCGGAGGAGCGTTGTGAACCTACCAGCACAATGGGCACCGGTGGGTTCTGGACCATGAAAGTAAGGGCTGCTGCTGTATGATGCAGGGTATCGGTGCCATGGCCGATCATGATGCCCTGGATGCCGTTTTCAATCTCTTCGCCGATGGACCGGGCCAGCTGGATGTATTGGCTGGGGCCCATGTTTTCACTAAAAACGGCGAAGACTTTTTCCGTAGTCAGGTTGCATATATCGGCTAATTCCGGCACCGCTCCATAAAGCTCACCGGGAGAAAAAGCGGGTATCACGGCACCTGTCCGGTAGTCAAGCCGGGAAGCAATGGTGCCGCCGGTACCGAAAAGCTTGACGTTGGGCAGGTGCTCCGAATAGGGAAACTCCTGCTCCGGGATCTTGTAATTGGCTTTCTCGAAACCGGTCTCCTCCATATTCTCAATGGTGTCGGTGTCGATGCCGATGTTATAACCGGTGGGGATCTTGAGGACCAGATGCTTGTCGTCGTCGTTTTCCGAACGCGGCAGGATCTTGCCCTCAAAATGCCCACGGGTGGTTTGGATGTTTACTGCGCTCCAGACGCGGATATTGAACTTCTTTAGTATATCCAGCGCCCGGCCTTTATATCCCTGATGGGTTTCCTTATCTGTTTCCATTCAAATCAGCGGTGGTTATAGTATTGTTTGTAGAGTTCTATGTGTTTGTCGGCCATGGCTTCCCAGCTGTAATGGTCCACGATCAGCTTATTGGCGGCATTACCCAGCTGATCCCTGTACGACTCATCACGCAAGATCTTGAGCATACCCTCGGCAAACTCATTGGGATCCTCCGGATTGATGAGCATACCGTTCTTTTCATGGGTGATGGTGTTTCGTATCCCGCCAAACTTTGAGGCCACCACGGGTTTGCCGCATGCCATAGCTTCCTGCGAGGTCATGCCGAAGGGCTCGAACAACGACGGCAATACAAACATCTCAGCCTGCTGATAATATTGAACAAGCTTTTCATCGGGCACGTAACCGATGATATGCACCCGGTCCATATCTTTGTCGCGAATGATCTGTTTCATCTTTTCAAAGACCGATTTTTCCCTGGGTTTGGGGTTGGGCGAACCGCCGCCGATCACCAGGTGGATATCGCCGATCTCCTTGCGCACCAGGTCAAAAGCATGTAGCAGCAGGTCGTGTCCCTTGTTGGTGTCGATGCGGCTGAGGCAGAAGATGTACTTATCGGGCAGGTCCGTAGGTTTTTTCTTCTCCTCTTCGGTGGGGACGTGATATGTGTGGATGTTCACACCCGGGGGAATGATCTCGATGTTTTCGGCATCATAGCCATATAGCTCGTTGAGCTTCTCCTTCTGCACCTGCGAAGTGAGGGTATGGGCATTGACCGAACGGAAAATCCGCATCTCTTCATCAATCCGCTTTTTGAAGTTGAATTTCTCCTCCATTTCTTCGGGGTCGCCACCCATCTGGTCTTTCTTCCATGCTCCCAGGCTATGCGCCGTGAAGAAGGCCGGTTTGTTAAAGGCTTTGGCTACATCCAGGGTGACAATACCGGCATCCACATAGTGCCCGTGGAACAGATCATAATCCAGCTCGTTGTTCCTGATGAACTCAATCATATTGTCCGACAGCTCAGGCAATACATCATAAATGTATTCTTTTGGTATGAACTCCCATGGACCAGCCGGAATACGTATCACACGAACATTGGGATTATTCGGCACCGGGTCCACCTGTTTCCTGGACTTGTCAAACCAGCGGGTGTAAATATCCACCTGGTAGCCTATGCTGGCAAGGGCCTTGGATAATTCCAGCACATAAACCACCTGTCCGCCGGTATCGGTTTGCCCCAGTTGCGGCACCGGATCAAAATAGCCATGGGTACTCAGCATGGCAATACGTTTTATCGCTTTGTTTGGATTCGTCATGTTTTTCTGTTTTTGAGTTCGTAATCCTTTGTAATGACCAGATCCGCTTTTTCACTTTGCTTCTGAATGATCTCGTGCTCAATTCGGAGTATCTGCTCGAGGAAATCATCCTGTTTTTCCCGGCTTCTTTCGGCACGCGTCTCCTTGGTATCGAAGTAATTCCTGGCAATGAACACGCGGGTATGGGGGTTCTTCAGGGCCGTGGTATAGGTTCCCTCGGCAATGACCACCCGGATTCCAGTAAGATCAGCCGTTTCTGTTTCCACTTTGTCTTCGTCGAAATACACCAATGGTTTTTTGATTTGGTTTTTACCGTCTATGGCCTCCTGGATGTTCTGGTCAAGCAGGTCCAGCTTTACTTCTGAAGTCCCTACATGGTTGATGTCCTGTTCCCGCATCCTGGCGTTGGTTTTGGGAGGATAATGGAAATAGTCGTCCTGCTGAAAGATGTAAGCAGGCAGGTCATGTTTTTCCAACTCCTGTTTCAGCGTTTCCGCCGTTTCTGATTTTCCGCTTCCCGACTCCCCAGCAATGGTAATGGCATAACGCCCGCTGGTGTTTTTTATTTCGGGAATGACCACTTCAGCCACCATCCTGGCTGATTTGACGTGGTGTTCCTTAATTACCAGTTTATCACCTCTCATATCTTATCAGTTTAGGGGTTTACTTGTGTCTTTTCTATTTCCTTGCGCAGTTCGTCCAGGGGTATGTTGCCCAGGGCGTTGTGATGTAGCTGGCCCATCATCCAGTCATTGCGTGAGTGGGCATTGTTGGCATGGCTGATTCGGTCGAATTGCTGATGAAGCTGGGGCAACCGGCTCAGAATCTCATCCTTTTTCAATGGTTTATAATGAATTTCACCAAGTATTTGTTCAAAATCCATTGGGTTTTTGTTGTATACCCATGGCAGCATCTTTTTTGCGATCTCCTTTATCAGCCCCTTTTGGCTGATAAAGGCAAACAGGTCATAGATGTGTGTATATTGAAAATCTGCATGGCGCTTGTAATGTCCTTCAACAAACTTCAGGGTATGGCCGATGAAAGTGCCTGCGAATTTTGCATCATAGCCCAGCTTTTCTGAGATATCCCTTATCAGGGGATACAGGTCTTTGCTGAAGATGTAGTGGTAGGTATCTTCGGGAACGTCCCATTCTCTGAGATTATGATACCGGTCGATAATCTCTTCTGGCAGTTGCTTGCGTCTTTCTTCTATGTATTTTTTATCCAGGGGAATGGGTGCTGAGTCGGTATCGGGATACATGCGGTCGGGGCCGGGAAGGACCCTTTCAAACACGGTTGTCCCGTCGGGGAAGGTTTTCCGGGTTTCACGGGGCACTTCGTGGAAGGCCATCCTGCAACGTTCTTCCACTGTCTCCAGGGCAGTGGGAATGTCCTCTTCCGGTCCCCAGAGGATGATTTGGGCGTCCCGGGGCCCGGCGGATAAGAGGGGGCTGAGGGTCGGGAAGGTATCGGCATGGAGCCTGGGGTCTGATTCTTCAGAATGGCTCATGTTGGGTCGTTCCAGGCAGGCGATAACCTTCAGGCGGTCTTCTATCTCGTCGGCAAATACTTTGCCGGGCTGTGTGAAGTGGGAGAGGATGCCACGGAAACCGGGGAGGTTGATGGCGATGATCTGCTCACCCCGGTGGGAGGCTTGTTGAAGCAGGTCGTCTGTGAGTCTTTGTTCCCCGATATCGATCTGCATATGGCTCATCTCCCAATGGTCGGGTTGTGTGACCTGCCCGGCGAGCTGATCTTTGATAAAAAGCAGGGCCCACTGGCGGAAAGCCTCGTTGTGGGAGAGCTCGGGGATCCATTTGTTATGAGCCACCCCTTTGAGCTCGACACGGGTACCGCCACGGCAGCTGACATTGACATCTTCTCTTCCGCTGCCTATACCTGTTCTTACCTTTCCGGTACTGCGGTTCAAAAAGCGGATGTATTCTGCTGCTTCCCGCAGCTCATCAGGAGTGAACATGTCGGGGTAAGTAACTGTTTCTATGAGCGGCATGCCCAGGCGATCAGTCTTAAAAATGCGGGTGTGCCGGATGTCGGAGATCTCCCGGCAGGAGTCTTCCTCGAGGCTCAGCTGGATCAGCCTTACCGTTTTGTTCTTCAAAGGCAGCTCCCCCTCGACACCTATGATGGCTGTGCGCTGAAAACCCGTTGGGATGCTCCCGTCCAGGTATTGCTTGCGGGTGATGTGCACCTCACCCACAATGTTCAGCTTGCACTGCAGGGAGATATCCAGTGCGATCTCCAGTGCCTCCTGGTCCATCTTGAACGGCGGGGTGTCGTCAATTTCGTATGTGCAGGCCGTTTCATTGTTGAGGCGGTAGACAATCTCCTTGCGGGTCTTATATTCCATCAGCGCTGTGCCATCATATTCACCCAGTTCGCTGAGTGTGGGGCGCATATGCCGGATCACCTCCGCGTCATAATCCTCATTGTTGTGGTAGATGCCGGCCGGGCAGTGGCAAAAAAGCTTTTCCTGGGTTTTGAGTTGCTGGTGAACCTCCAGTCCGGATTTGAACCCGATCCTTTGATAGTCTGCCTCAGTAGCTTCTTTTCTGTTTACATATCCTATCTTTTGCCTGGTATTTTGGTAGTTTTTACGTGGGTCGAGGGCTTGATCGTATTCCATGTTCTGTTTTTATCGGTGTTGTTTCGAATCGGTTAATTTAGGAAAAAAAAAGCTAACTGCCAAATGCGGTTATGGAATAATCGCTCCATATGACGCAGTTTTCAACAACAGGCGGATGGGGAATTTAGTTGAACCGGATGGTCTTTATCGGACTTATTTTAGCAACCACATAGGAGGGTATCACCAACATCAGCACGGTGACCAACAGGGATCCGACATTGAGCAGTAGGATGTGCAGGATCTTCAGATTGATGGGTACATCGGTGAGCATGTAGTTGGAGGGATCCAGCCTGATCAGGCCAAATTGCTGCTGGATCAGGCACAGGGCAATACCGATGATGTTACCCCAAATCATTCCTTTGCCGATCAGGAAGCCGGAAAGGTAAAGGAAGATCTTCCGGATGTTCCAGTTTCTGGAACCCATGGCTTTAAACAGCCCGATCATGTTGGTGCGCTCCAGGATCAGGATCAGCAGACCGGAGATCATGTTGAAGCCGGCCACGGCAATCATCAGGATCAGGATCACCCACACGTTGATGTCAGTAACCTCAAGCCAGTCGAAGATTTGGGGATATTTATCGGTAATAGGGATCACCTTGAGTTTTGACCCGTCGGGGGACACCTTGTAGGTATAGTTGTTGCGGATCATGGAGGCCGCTGCAGGAATCTGATCGAATTTTTCGATCAGCACCTCGAAGCCGCTGATCTGATTTGGATCCCAGTTGTTCAGTCGCTGAACATGCTTGATGTCACCTATAATGAACTGTTTATCCAGTTCCTGAAGCCCGGTGTTGTATATGCCGGCGACCTGGAACCTGCGCATGCGCGGGGGATCTTCCACGAAGTACATCCCAACATAATCGGCGGTATCCAGCTCCAGCAGGTTGGCCATATACCGGGAAAGGACGATCTGGTCAGTGGTGGCTGTATCACTTACCTGAAAGGCACTGCCCCGGGTGATGTTCTCCCGGAAGAAACTCCAGTCGAAATTGGGTCCCACCCCCTTTAAGACGGCTCCCTGTATGTTGTCGCGTGTTTTCAGGATGCCGGCCTTGATGGCAAAGGGCTGAATGTGCTTGATCCCTGCTATGCTGTCCAGGCCGGGATAGAAATTCTGATCCTGGCTGATGGGTTTGGTCTCAAAGGAGGTATTGGCATCG
This sequence comes from Bacteroidales bacterium, assembly GCA_018334675.1. Lineage (GTDB taxonomy): Bacteria > Bacteroidota > Bacteroidia > Bacteroidales > UBA12077 > JAGXLC01. Next base: position 11,145 of record JAGXLL010000049.1, read on the forward strand.
TAGTTGACAATCTGGATGTGCGAGCCGAAGCCGATGATCTTGTTGCGGATCTCCGATTTGAAACCGGTAACGATGGCTACCGATACGATCATCACGGCCAGCCCCAGGGCTATTCCCACAATGGCAATGGAGATAATGGGGCGGGAGATTTTTTTCTCATCCGAGCCCTCTGAATATAAGCGCCTTGCTATATATAGTTCTGTGTTCAATCCCTCGAGCGTTTCAGGCAAATGTATCAAAATTATCTTTTTCTGTTTGAGTGAAAAAGAAAATGGTGAATAATTTATTAATTTAGGCCACTTTAAAACACTTGATATGCGGCAGATACTTGGAATAGCGTTTTTGGTTATGCTGGGGATGGCCTCTTGTGTGAGTCAGCAGTCCGCTAAAAAACAGATCCTTCCCGCTGCCAGGCGTACCGATTTATACCTTCCCAAGCTTCAGGATCAACGGGTGGCTGTAGTCGCTAACCATACTACCCGGGTTAAAGGGGTCCATCTGATTGACACCATGCTCTCGCGGGGTGTGAATATCAAAAAGATCTTCAGTCCGGAACATGGTTTCCGTGGGAAAGAAGAGGCAGGTAAGCATATATCCAGTTACAGGGATTCGGCTACCGGTTTACCGGTGATATCGCTGTACGGGAGCCGGAAGAAGCCGGAGTTAAGCCAACTGGAAGATGTGGATTGGGTTGTTTTTGACATACAGGATGTGGGGGTTCGTTTCTATACCTATATTTCTACGATGCATTATGTTATGGAAGCCTGTGCCGAGACCGGCACCCGTTTCCTGGTCTTGGACCGGCCCAACCCCAATGGGTTCTATGTCGACGGGCCGGTGCTGGATACCTCCCATCAGTCTTTTGTGGGCATGCATCCCATCCCTGTGGTCCATGGAATGACCATTGCCGAGCTGGGGCGGATGATCAACGACCAGGGATGGCTGAAGGATGGTATTCGTTGCGGGTATGAATGGATTGCCTGTAAGAACTATACCCACGATTCGCTTTACCGGTTGCCTGTGGCCCCTTCACCCAACCTGCCGGATATAAGGAGCATCTATCTGTATCCGTCTCTGGGGTTGCTCGAAGGAACGGTTTGTAATGTAGGCCGGGGAACAGAAACACCCTTCCAGATTTTTGGTCATCCCGATATGGAAGGGGGAGAGATCACCTATATTCCCCGGGCCATTAAAGGAGCCAGTACCAGTCCCAAATACAAGGGAGAGGTTTGCCACGGGATCGACCTGCGCAATTATCCTTTGGATTCTTTGACCCAATACCCACGGCTGCGTCTGGATTGGTTGCGCATGGCCATGGACCGGCTGCCCGAAGACGATTTCTTTGTGCCTTTCTTCAATAATCTCTCTGGTACAGCTCAATTGATGAAGCAACTGAAGCAGGGTGTTCCCATCCGGGAGATTTGTGCAAGCTGGCGACCGCGCTTGGAGGAGTTTATGCAGATGCGCAAGCAATATTTGATTTATGAGGATTTTACAAGGCAAGAACGATAATCGCACTGGCATTTATACATACTGGTCAACCTATTTTTGACTCGTTAAGCCCAATAGGATTTATTTATAATTTAAAAATATCTGGCGCGCCTTTTCAGTGATTCCTGGGTAGTTATGCTTTATTTTTGACATAGATATGCTTGATCTGGGTATCTTTCACCGCTTCCTCATAAATGGTGAAGTACTTGTTCAGGGATTTGAGCAAAGGGGTCAGCTTGGAGAAACCGTAGTTACGGGGGTCGAAGTCGGGTTTCTTTTTGATCAGCAGGGCACCTACCTCGGCCAGGAAAGCCCATCCGTTGTCATCGGCCACATCATCGATGGAGTTTTTGATCAGCTGAATCAACTCGTCGCTGATGGTATCTACTTCATTTTCGGGTTCGGGCGCGGGGGAAGTCTTTTTGCCTGGTGATTTGCGGGTTTTCTTATCCGGCTTGGTCTTTTTTCCGCCGATCACTTCCACATAAATGAATTTATCGCAAGCCACAATGAAAGGTTGAGGTGTCTTTTTCTCTCCCAGCCCGATGACCAGCATACCCGACTCCCTCAGGCGCATGGCCAGTTTGGTGAAGTCGCTGTCGCTCGATACCAGGCAGAAACCGTCTACCTTTTCGCTGTGCAGAATATCCATGGCATCAATGATCATGGCCGAGTCGGTGGCATTCTTGCCGGTGGTGTAACTATATTGCTGAATAGGGGTAATAGCATGCTCAAGCAGGGCATTCTTCCAACCGGAAGCCCTCGATTTGGTCCAGTCACCATATATCCTTTTGATGGTGGGTGCCCCGAATTTGGCTATCTCATCCAGCATCCCTTTTATATTGGAATAGGGCACATTATCTGCATCAATGAGCACGGCTATCTTTAGATCATTTTTTTCTTTCATATCAACCTGGTTTGAACATTTTTATTCATTTCCGGCCACCACATTCCAGGGTCTTATTTCCCAGTCCCGTATCAACCCGTTTTTTACATAAGGGTCGTTTTGCACAAAGGCTTTGGCTGCATCCGGGGTGTCACCTTTGAAGATAAGTACAGCTCCGTCAGGGGGATCGTCTAGTGCTCCGGCCATGACAATGTCGCCTGCTTCATGAGCCTGCTGTACGAGCTGCAGATGTTCCCCGCGGTAAGGGGCCCGTTTTTCAATATAATCCGCTACGGTTTTGTAAAATAGGATATAGTACATGTTGTCAATGTTGTTTTTTTGAACGTAAGAACAAATATCAGGCGGTTTTTTTGATTTTCATAAATTTCCCCGGACTTTTCCCCCGGAGTTTGCCCGAATATCTTCAGGTTGTTTTATTTTTCAGATTCAGGCCGGGGCTTTCAATTTTGTGATCGATTCCTTGTAACCCTTTTCGATCAGATCATCCACCTGATCCATATCGGATCTGTTAAAGGAAGATGAATCGGGCTGGATGAGCAGGTCAGCTTCCCGGGTTTGTAATTTTGCCGATGCCTTCAGTGTGAAATGAAAACTGTTCACCATTACATCAATGATCTTATCCGGTTTACGGCACCTCCTCCCAGGGCCAGACCAATTTTATTCTTTTTTTTCATACTTTATTTATAGTGGGTATGGTGAAAGAAAAGGTACTTCCCTTGCCGGGTGTGCTCTCGGCCCAGATTCTGCCTCCGTTCATTTCGGCAAATTCTTTGCAAAGCAGCAAGCCCAGTCCTGTACCGCTTTCTTTCTGTGTGCCGGATGTGGAATGGGCGACGTCAATCCGGAAGAGTTTATCTAGGTCCTCTTTTTTGATTCCGATGCCATTGTCGGCTACAGATACTACCAGGTGATGGGTACTTTTTCCGGTGCTGATGCTTATCTCACCTCCCGGAGGAGTGAATTTGATTCCGTTGGAGATCAGGTTTCTCAGGATGGTGTTGATCATGGCCTTGTCGGCAAATACCTTCAGGTTGTGTGGCAAATCCTGGGTGAGGGTGATGGACTTTTGCCTGGCAGCATTTTTGGATAATTCAACGGCTTCCTGGATGATGTGAGTCAACTCAAAATATTTGGGATTGAATTCGATGTTGCCCGATTGCGACCGGGACCACTCCAGGAGGTTGGCAAGCAAGTCCATGGCCTTCTGGGATGAATCATGGATGATCCGGGCATATTTTTCAAGTCCTTCATAGTCCTTTTTCTTAACCTGTTTGGCCAGCAGTTGGCTGAAGCCGATGATGCTGTTGAACGGGCTGCGCAGGTCATGTCCGATAACCGAAAATATGCGGTCCTTGGTGGCATTGAGTTCACTCAGGCGCGCTTCACTCTCTCTTAAAGCCTCTTCGGCCTTTTTTCGTTCGGTGATGTCCCGTACATTCAGTACCACCGACTGGATGTCGGGGTTGTTAAGCTGGTTGGTCCCAAAGGCCTCGAGATAGACCCAGCCTCCATCCTTATGCCGGTGACGGTATTGTGTGCCCCCGTTGGTTTGATTTTCAACGATATCTTTCAGCCCTGCCCGCGTCTTTTTCTGGTCTTCAGGATGGATGAGCTGCTCAATGACGGGGATATCCATCAGTTCTTCCGGCTTGTACCCCAGGATGTGCTCACAGGATGGGCTTACATAACGCTGGATGCCTTCAGAATCCAAAAGAACGATCGTATCAAAGGAATTCCGGATCAATTGTTCGAATTGTGACTGGCTTCCCTTGAAGAGTTTTTCTATAGGCCTGGTCATCTGATAGTATGAAGGCATCTTATTCCTCATGAGGTTTTAAAATTACCAAATTTTTTACCAGGGAAAAAAGGGTTATCAAAAATATATCCCTTCCCATGGCGGGTTAATACGTTTACCGGGAACATGGGCACTTTTCCTGAGTAAGCCCAATGGCTGGCCGGGGTTGATGATTTTTTCATGTATGTACAAATTTATTATTTTTGTTGAGACCATTTTGGGAGCATTCCAAAAACCTGGGTTATGCGTAAGTTTTCTCCCGGCAGCTATTTCAGATCGTTAACCTGGATTTACGCCTCCCTGGTGTTTGGGCAGGTGATATTTGTTTTGATTGCCTTTTACCTGAGGAATGCATGGTTGATCCATCCTGAACCGGGAGATGTTGACATCCTCAGGTGGATCGTTCCGTTGTTTGCAGCCGGGAGCATCTACCAGGGCAATGCCATGTTCAGGAAGAGACTGAAGGAGGCCCGGGGGAAGCCTACTTTTGCCAAAAAGATGAATGATTACCGGTTGGCCTTGATTGTAAGGTATGCCTTTTGGGAAGCCCCTTCGCTGCTGGCCATTGCGGCCTATTTCCTCACCGGGCAATGGCTCTACCTGAGCCTTTCGCTCCTGATCATTTTGGTGTTTCTGGCCCACCGCCCGGATATCGATAAGGCCCGCAGGGAGCTGGATGTATAATGCATCTGGATTCCACCATGGCGTTGGATGTATAGTTCATATGGATTCCACCATGGCGTTGGATATCTTCATTCAAAACCATCAAAGATGTTTTCACAACAGCCATTGGTCCCTGTCATCTGCTGGGATGGGGGGTAACCAGCAACCTGCAGCATGAAGGGCTCTCGAAGGATAGGGGTTGGATGAATCGTTGTTTCAATACAGAAAATAAAAAAAGGTGGTCTGCACTCAGACCACCTTTTTTTATTCTATTTTGATTTTGGTTGTATGGTTTTGCTGATGTTGCCTGAAGAATCACCCCAAATCATAGCGATCCAGGTTCATGACTTTGTTCCATGCCGTCACAAAATCCCGGACGAATTTTTCCCGGCCATCTTCACTGGCGTAAACCTCAGCAATGGCCCTGAGCTCTGAATTGGAGCCAAAGATCAGATCTGCCCTGGTTCCTTTCCATTTTTCCTTGCCCGACTGCTGGTCGTATCCGACAAAGGATTCTTTATTATCAGAAGCAGCTTTCCAATCGGTATTCATATCGAGCAGGTTCACAAAGAAATCGTTGGTAAGTACTTCCGGGCGCCTGGTGAAGACACCCTGTTCAGAGTGATCAAAGTTGGTGTTCAGCACGCGCATACCTCCGACAAGAACGGTCATTTCCGGGGGAGTCAATGTAAGCAGCTGAGCTTTATCCAGCAGGAGCTCTTCGGTGCATTCCGCATATTGT
>JAGXLL010000050.1 GCA_018334675.1 Bacteroidales bacterium
TGTTTGGCAACAACCTGGTAAATTTTCTCAACCTCATCATTGGTGAAGACGGCGAGCTCCATCTGAATTTTGATGATGAGATCATCAAGAATGCCTGCATCACCTATAACAACAAAATCATGAATGAACGCTTAAAAGAAATCATGTAAAACGAAAAATGATCTGTTTTTATGGAAAGCATACTGGAATTTATTTATGTACATCGTGAAATGATTTTCATCGTCATCCTGTCGGTGTTCCTGGGTATTGAGATTATATCCAATGTACCCTCTGTACTGCATACTCCGCTTATGTCGGGGGCTAATGCCATCCATGGGGTTGTGGTCATTGGTGCCATTATTGTCATGGGGCATGCCGAAACCACCCTGGCCATGATCTTCGGATTTATTGCCGTGGTACTTGGAACCCTCAACGTGGTTGGGGGTTTTGTTGTTACAGACCGAATGTTGGGCATGTTTAGAAACAAACAAAAAAGACGGTCATAAGATATGGATGAATTGATTAAAGTACGTGAAATCCTCCAGTTTACGCTGGGTGGCTCCGTTTTGGAGATCACTTATATGATTGCCTCGATTCTTTTCATTATCGGATTGAAGATGCTGAGTCATCCCGACACGGCCCGCCGCGGAAATATATGGGCGGCTGTTGGTATGGCCCTGGCCATCATATCGACCATTGTCTTTCACCAACAGGATGGCGAGCACATTGGAAACATCGGCTGGATTTTGGGGGCCATAGCCCTGGGTACCATTATCGGGACGCTGATCGCGAAACGGGTTCAGATGACTGCCATGCCTCAGTTGGTGTCGTTTTTTAACGGAATGGGAGGGGGTGCTGCAGCCCTTATTTCTTTGATGGAGTTTCCCCATATCAGTCAGGCACTTATAACCCGACACGGCTTGCTGAACGGCCAGGTTTTGGTGATATTGCTGGGATTGATGATTGGCAGTGTGTCTTTTGCCGGCAGCATGATTGCCTATGGCAAGCTCGACGGGAAGATCGGCGATATACGCTCCGGCGTCCTCCGTATCGTTAATATCGCCCTTCTGGTGCTTTTATTGGGTTTCATCGTCTACATCATGAGCCTGGGTCAGGTAGAACCCTCGAATGTGATGTACCTGGTTTACATCCTGTTTGCCGTTTCACTGATCTATGGCGTCTCTTTCGTCATGCCCATCGGTGGAGCCGATATGCCGGTGGTAATCTCGCTGCTGAACTCGTTCACTGGTGTTGCCGCGGCCATGGGTGGGTTCCTTTATGATAACCAGGTCATGCTAACCGGTGGTATACTGGTTGGATCGGCAGGTACCATCCTCACGGTGCTTATGTGCAAAGCTATGAACCGCTCACTGACCAACGTGATCATTGGAGCCTTTGGAGGTGGGGCCTCCGGAGAGGCCGATCAGGATGGCCACATCAAACAGATTGGTGTTCCTGATGCTGCTGTATTATTGAATTATTCCCCCCGGGTATTGATCATTCCGGGTTACGGGCTGGCTGTGGCACAGGCCCAGATGCTCTGCCATGAGCTGGATAAACTGCTCGAGCGCAACGGGGTGGATGTTAAATATGCCATACACCCCGTAGCCGGGAGGATGCCGGGCCATATGAACGTATTGCTGGCCGAAGCTGATATCCCTTATGATAAGCTGCTGGAGAGTGAAGAGGCCAACCAGCAGATGGAAGACGTGGATGTGGCCATCGTTATTGGTGCCAATGATGTGGTCAATCCTGCAGCCGAAGATGATCCCTCGAGCCCGATTGCCGGTATGCCTATCCTGCAGGCTTATAAAGCCAGGAACATCATTGTCATGAAACGAGGTATGGGAAAAGGATACGCAGGAATTGAAAATAACCTGTTCTTTGATGAAAAAACAAATATGCTCTTCGGTAACGCCAAAGAAAGCCTGCAACAGGTCGTCAATGAGATCAAGAACATGTAGCATGAGCGCATCGACGCTCCATCGTTTCCATACTTTTTTGGTCATATGACCACATAATCCCCATAAATTCTTTAAATTTGGGGATCATGTTGAATGACCAAAGCGGCGAAAATGATGGATCAGCATCAACTGAAGAAAGCAGCTGAATGGTTGGTTCACTCCTCCCATAATACCGGCTTTACAGGCGCCGGTATTAGTGTGGAAAGTGGAATACCCCCCTTTCGCGGGGAAAATGGTTTGTGGAATAAGTATGATCCAGGAATACTTGATTTGAGCTACTTTTACTCCAATCCGGAAAAAGCCTGGGAGGTGATCAGCTCCCTCTTTTATGATTTTTTTGGCTCGGCAAATCCCAATGCTGCCCATGAAGGCATGGCTGAACTGGAGCAAATGGGACTTTTGGATTGTGTGATTACCCAGAACATCGACAACCTTCACCAGGAAGCCGGAAGCAGCAATGTTTATGAGTTTCATGGCAATTCCAGGAACCTGGTGTGTCAGCAATGTGACATCCGCTATCCGGCCAGGGAAGAGCTTCTTGAACCCCTGCCTCCCCGGTGTGAGCGATGTGGTTCTGTGCTCAAACCCGATTTCATCTTTTTCGGCGAGATGATCCCACAGCTGGCTTATCAAAAATCGATGGAGGAGGCCACCCACGGGGAGATTTTCATTTTGGTGGGAACCACCGGCGAGATCATGCCTGCCTCGATGATCCCGCAGATTGCCAAAGAGAACGGACTCAAGATCATCGAGGTCAATCCCAACTACAGCCATTTTACCGGCTCCATCGCCGATATTTTTCTTCAGGGAAAGGCCACCGAGGTTTTTCAGATGCTTTTGGAAGAGATAAAGAAGAGGCCTGAAATTCAAAAAGGATAAACCATGGAATTTGAATTGAAAGGGGATACTGACTATATTGAACTGATCAAGCTATTGAAGGCTGTGAATGTGGCCGGGTCTGGTGCACAGGCCAAGCTGATGGTGGAAGCGGGTGATGTAAGCGTGGATGGCCATAGAGAGTACAGAAAACGGGCCAAGATTAGAAGGGGGAGCACCGTAAAGATTTTTGATATCAACATCTTAACCAAATAACTAAACCGGTATCATCATGGATTTTCAGAAACTAGCCAGGAGACGCTACTCATGTCGCAACTATCTGAATCAGCCGGTAGAGGATGAAAAGGTGGTTCATGTTTTGGATACTGCCCGTCTTGCGCCCTCTGCCAAGAACCTGCAGCCCTGGCATTTTGTTGTCATAGAGGACCCGGACAGCCTGGCAAAGATCAGATCCTGTTATGCCGGTGAATGGTTAAACACCGCTCCTATGATCATCGTGGCCTGTGGCGATCATAAAGGAGCCTGGTACCGTTTGGATGGTAAAAACCATACCGACATCGACCTGGCCATTGCCATCGACCATCTCACCCTGGCTGCTACCGACATTGGGCTGGCTACCTGTTGGATATGTAATTTCAATGTAATGAAGTGTGCCAAAATATTACAACTGCCGGAAGGAGTGGAGCCCATAGCGATGATACCTCTGGGTTATCCGGCTGATCATCCCGATACCAGCCGCCACAACATCAAGCGAAAGAAGTTGGATGAGCTGGTTCACAAAAGGAAGTTTTACTATAAGTATTTTAAGAGATAGGCTTACCCATCAGGCGAGCAATCGTTCTATACGCTTGATCATATCGTAATAGTGTGATCCTTTCCAGTATATCTTACCACATTGGCGGCATTGATAGAATTCGTGATAATATCTGCGGGTTCCTTCGGGCAATTCATCTGCCACTTTTCTCTTTTCCACCGGTTGAATGATGCCATTGCATTCCATGCACCGGGTAAACAAGTCGATTTGTCCTTTCAGGTCGAACCTGCGGATAACCTCACTGAACTGTTGGCCGGGTTGGTCGGAACGCAGCCAGTACCCGTGTTGTACATTGGAATATTTCAAAATTCCAATGTCGCGGGTAAGAATGATCCGGTTTTCTGAAGCAGAGACACTTACTATTTCATGGTCCTCGTAGGCGTTGTCATAGAGGGTATCGAATCCGCACAGGCGCAGGTAGCGGGCCAGTTTGCCCAGGTGCACATCCAGGATGAAGCGGATGTCTCTCAACGGCCGTCCTTGTAAAACAGAAACGGAGCTTATGTCGAGCGATTCAAACTTGGGAAAAACCGATATCCGGTCCTGATCGTTAATCCGCTTTGCAAAGCCGGCAGGCTGTCCGTTGATCAGAATCAGGTCCACCTCGGTATGTGGTACACCAAAGGATTCGATCAGATCTTTTACCGATGGGCTGTTGTAGAAATGATAAGGCAAATCTTTCTTGACTTGTTCAGGAGCCAAAAAATCATTCAGTTCTTCATAGAACCTTATATGTGCTAATTTTTCTGCCATCTGGCTTTATTGTTTTCTGCCCGAACCATTGCAATCTCCCACGCTTCTCTTCTTCTTTAACCGGTTGAGCCTGCTTGTCGGTTGGTGCGAGTATGTTAAATAACAACCTACCAAGAACGATTTTTTGATCATTATCATTTCTCAAATTTGATGAATATAGGTACTTTTGCATAAAAAATCAACCGACCTATGAAGCCATCACACATTGAGCATATTGGAATTGCTGTCAGGAGCCTGGACGAGTCGATCCGGTTCTACGAAGAAGTGCTGGGTCTGCAGTGTTATAACATTGAAGAAGTCAAGGACCAGAAAGTTCGCACTGCTTTTTTCCAGGTAGGCGACACCAAGCTAGAACTGCTGGAGTCGACTGAACAGGACGGACCCATCAGCAAGTACATTGAAAAGAAGGGAGAGGGCATTCATCACATAGCCTATGCTGTTGAAAATATTGAACAGAAGTTGAAGACCGCAGAAGAGCACGGGATACGCCTGATAGACAAACAGCCCCGCAAGGGAGCAGAAGGACTGGACATCGCTTTTCTGCATCCCAAATCCACCCATGGGGTATTGACCGAGCTATGCGAGGACAAAACCAGGAACAGAATAAACTCTTAATATCCAAGATGAGCAAACAAGACAAAATAAAAAAACTGATTGATTCCAGAGCCGAAGCCAAGATGGGCGGCGGTGAGAAGCGAATCAAGGCACAACACGACAAGGGTAAACTCACCGCCCGCGAGCGCGTTGAGATTCTGCTGGATGAGGGTAGTTTTGAAGAGTTCGACATGTTCGTTACTCACCGTTCCACCCACTTCGGTATGGACAAGAAGAAGATACTGGGTGATGGTGTGGTAACAGGTACAGGAACGATCGACGGACGGGTCGTCTACGTCTTCTCCCAGGATTTCACCGTCTTTGGTGGTTCTTTGTCTGAAACTTTTGCACAGAAGATATGCAAAGTGATGGACATGGCCATGAAGGTTGGAGCCCCGGTCATTGGCATCAACGACAGTGGCGGAGCCCGTATTCAGGAGGGGGTTACCAGCCTGGCCGGCTATGCCGAGATTTTTGAACGCAACATACTCGCCTCCGGCGTGATACCCCAGATATCTGCTGTTTTCGGTCCATGTGCCGGAGGTGCCGTGTATTCTCCTTCATTGACCGATTTTGTGATGATGACCGAGGAAACCAGCTACATGTTCGTGACCGGTCCCAAGGTAGTCAAAACAGTTACCGGTGAAGAGATATCCGTATCCGACCTGGGAGGCGCCGATGTGCATGCTTCCAAATCCGGTGTTTCCCATTTCAAAGTGGAGGATGAGGAGGAAGGACTGCTGTTGATCCGTAAGCTTCTGAGTTATCTTCCGGCCAATAACCTGGAGGAGCCGCCGATGACCGAATGCGATGATCCCATCGACCGCCTCGAAGGCAGCCTCAATGAGATCATCCCTGAGAATCCCAATGAGCCTTATGATGTGAAAGAGATTATTCACAGCCTGGTGGATTATGGTGAGTTTTTGGAGATCCATCGCCACTATGCCAAGAACATCGTCATTGGATATGCCCGCTTTGACGGCATGCCGGTAGGAGTGGTAGCCAATCAGCCCAATTATCTGGCTGGCGTGCTCGACATCGATGCATCCCGGAAAGCTGCCCGTTTCGTGCGTTTCTGCGATGCCTTCAACATACCCCTTATTACGCTGGTCGATGTACCTGGTTTTTTGCCGGGCAGCAACCAGGAATACGGCGGGATCATCACCCATGGTGCCAAGCTGATGTTTGCCTATGGCGAAGCTACTGTTCCCAAGATCACCATTACCCTGCGAAAATCCTATGGAGGGGCCCATGATGTAATGAGCAGCAAACAGTTGCGCGGCGACATCAACTATGCCTGGCCCACAGCTGAGATTGCCGTGATGGGAGCCAAAGGGGCCGTTGAAGTGCTTTACGGCAAGGAGCTCAAAAATATTGAGGATGAACAAGAACGGGCCCGTTTCATCAGTGAGAAAGAGGAGGAATATCGGGAATATTTCGCCAATCCTTATCAGGCTGCCAGCCTGGGTTATATTGATGACATCATCGAACCCCGAAACAGCCGTTTCCGTATTATCCGGGCGCTGCAAACCCTGGGCACCAAGAAGGATGTGAATCCGGCCAAGAAACATTCCAATTTGCCATTATAATTTGAAAGGAGGCCCACGATGACCTGGTGGATAAGCGACATCAATTTTGACATATCGGCCATTTATGGCCAGGGGGTTACCATAGCCATCATCGGTTATGTGATCGTTTTCCTGGCCCTTGTCTTGTCGTTTGCCCTGTTCTCCAATGTTCCCAGGATTCTGTATTATCGCTCGAGAAGGGAGCTGAAGAGAAACCGCAAACAACAAAAGCAGCAGGTAAAGCAAGATATTCACATGCCTGCTGAAGTTACTGCTGCCATTGCAACAGCCCTTTATTTGCACTATAATGAGCTCCACGACCCCGAGAGCAATATCATTACCATTGAAAGAGTTCGCAAGCGCTACACTCCCTGGAGCTCAAAGATCTATGGATTACGAAAATGGCCACACCAAACATTCTAATATCTGATCGACGATGAAAAAATTTAAGTTCAAGATACGCGGCAACACCTACGACGTAGAGATTAAGGAATTTGAGGACAATATTGCTCAAATCGAGGTAAACGGAACCATGTATGAGGTGGAGGTCGAGCAGAAAGAGACAGCCCGGTCCAAGACCCCTAAACTGGTCCGTTCACATGTGGAAACCAGGCGGAGCGACAGCAAGATCAAGAAGACCGTCAGCAGCCGGGCTACACCTGTTAAAGCTCCGCTGCCGGGAAACATCTTTAAAATCCTTGTTAAACAGGGAGATGAGGTGAAAAAAGGGGATAAGATCATGATCATGGAAGCCATGAAGATGGAGAACAATGTACTGGCCGACAAAGATGGAACGATCAAGAGCATCAAGGTGAATGAAGGGGATTCGGTTCTTCAGAACGACTTATTGGCTGAAATCGAATAATTCATCTCTAAACCAAGCGATCTATCATGAAGAAGTTTAGCATCATCCTTACATCCACCCTCTTTATTTTTACCATTCTGGCTCCGGCAGCATTTGGGCAGGAAGACACCCGTGAGAACCTGACACAGGGCAAGTGGATGAATAAATTCGGGGGCTATAAGATCAGTAAGGAAAGTGAAGAGACCCGGGAGCGCTATAAAGGGATACAATTTAATGAAGACGGAACCTGTTTTCTGGACTCCACCAAGAGGAAATTCTACGGCAAATGGGAAGTAACCGGCAAAGCCCGTTTTGTTGTTCACTTTGAGGATGAAACCCTGGATACGCGCAGGGGTCGGATGATCAGCGAAAGACGTATTGAATTCGGTGATCAGCCATTCAAAAGATACTCCAGGCCTGTGGCCGGGTTATTGAGTTTTTATGAATACACCGGCTTTGGCAATGTCACCCCGGGTCATCTGATCATGCTGGTGGTAGGTTTGTTTTTTATTTTCCTGGCCATCCGCTTTGAATATGAACCCCTATTGCTTGTGCCAATAGGCGTGGGGATCATCATAGGTAACATCCCGTTTTTTCAGGCGGAGGGCTTCGATCTGCAGCTTGGATTGTATGAGGAAGGCAGTGTCTTGAACTATCTTTATTTCGGGGTACGCCAGGGAATCTATCCGCCATTGATCTTCCTGGGTATAGGTGCCATGACCGATTTCAGCTCTCTGATATCCAACCCCCGATTGATGTTGCTGGGTGCTGCGGCACAGGTAGGCATCTTCCTTACTTTTCTAGGGGCGCTGGCCTTGGGGTATACCCCGGCTGAGGCGGGTGCCATTGGCATCATCGGTGGCGCCGACGGACCTACTGCCATTTTCCTTTCTTCAAAGCTGGCCCCGCACCTGATCGGACCCATTGCCATCGCGGCCTATTCATATATGGCCCTTGTTCCGGTGATCCAGCCGCCATTTATGCGCCTGCTTACCAGCAAAAGAGAACGGAAGATCGTGATGAAATCACCCCGTTCGGTTTCCAAGCTGGAGAAGATCCTTTTTCCCATCATTGGATTGCTGCTGACCGCCTATATTTCACCCAGTGCCTTGCCCCTGCTGGGAATGCTCTTCTTCGGTAACATACTCAAGGAGTCGGGGGTTACCCGCCGGCTGGCAGAAACAGCCAGGAATTCGCTGATCGATATCGTGACCATCCTGCTGGGACTGACAGTGGGCGCATCTACGCAGGCAGATGTGTTTTTGACTCCCAAATCCCTGATGATATTTGCCCTGGGCGCCCTTTCCTTTATGATCGCAACCATCGGCGGTTTGCTTTTTGCCAAGTTTATGAATGTGTTTCTGAAGGGTGAAAACAAGATCAATCCGCTGATTGGAGCCTCCGGTGTTTCGGCGGTGCCCGACAGTGCCCGTGTTGTCCAGCATGAAGGACTGCTGAATAACCCCAATAACCACCTGCTGATGCATGCCATGGCACCCAACGTATCAGGCGTCATCGGTTCGGCGGTGGCAGCCGGCATCCTGATCAGTTTCCTCATGTAATATTTCCCTCTCTGAAATATTTGAAAACTCCGGGCGATAATCAGTTTCTCCCGGAGTTTTTTTGCCCTGTCCCAGTTCTCCCTGCCCAGGTTCCAGGGGGTCTCAATGAATTGCTGAAAGCTTGGGTAGTGCAGAAAAAACTGCTTATTACTCCAGTCCAAATAACGGTTGGTCAATTTTTTTTGCGGTTTTACCCATTTAGCGTAAACCTAAGGTTTCATTTGCGTTTAATTCAGTTGAAGCGCCATAGACAAGAAAAGTGACTCCATAAGTCAATAGATTCAGTCTTTACATGCCAACTTTTTTTTGGTTTTTACGTATTTTGATTAATAGGCAGGATGCTTTGATAAATCAGTGAATCATTTTCATGAAGAAGAGTTTTTTCATACTGATAGGGATCCTGATGGCTAAACTCTGTTTTTCGCAGGATCCGCAATTTACGCAGTTTTATGCCTCTCCCATATATTTGTCCCCTTCATTTGCTGGCAGCAACAAGGGCAATCGTATTGTGAGTAATTACCGCAATCAATGGCCAGCCATGCAAAAAGCCTTCGTCACGTATTCTTTCTCTTACGATCACTACCTACATACCCTCAACAGCGGTATTGGCGCCCTGTTTTTCAGAGAGCAGGCCGGGAACGGCAACTTGTCGACCACCAACATTGGCCTGGTATATTCTTATCACATCGAACTCAACCATGAATGGCGTGCCATACCAGGACTGAAGTTCCTATATACACAAAATGGCCTCGATTTTGAGAAACTCACTTTTGGCGATCAGCTCATCAGCGGCCATGAAACGTCGCTGGAGACCCCTACCCTCGATTATGCGAGGGATGTGGATGCAGGTGCTTCCGTGCTTTTTTATTCCAGTAATTTATGGATGGGCTTGACGGCCGAACATCTGTTGCGCCCCAATGAGTCCCTCTCCGGTGTAAAAAGCCTTGTCCCCATGCGCTTCAACCTCTTCGGAGGTATGAGAATCCCCATCAACACCCACTACAACCGCCAATCCAGAGAGAATCTGTTTCCAGCTTTTCATTTTATGAAACAGGGAAAAAATACCCAGCTTAACCTGGGGCTCTACTGGCAATATAATCCCTTTATGCTTGGCCTTTGGTACAGAGGCATTCCCCTGGTCAAGAATATCCCCAGCAACGACGCATTTGCTTTGCTGGTGGGATATCAAATCGATCAGTTTACCATCGGATATAGCTATGATGTAACCGTATCCAACCTGGCTGGCCTCACCCAGGGAGCCCACGAGATCTCCCTGATCTTTAACTTCGGAAAGCATCAAGAACCCCGCGAAAAATGGATGCCTACGCCCTGCCTGGGCAGATACCAGGATTTTTAACATTATTTCACAAAAATTCAGGAGGAACATTTTTGTAAAGTCCTTTATTGAGTTATATTTGCCGATGGTATAAAAAAGATATTCAAATGAGAAAGATCAATTTAACGATTCACATTGTTCTAATCATTGCCGTTGCGGTGTTATTTGTCCTTCAGTTTACTTCCCTGGGAGAGCAAAAGAAGGATGGTGCCAAATCAGATACGACGCAGGAGAGAGCAGAAGGAGCCGTTTCGATCAAAGGGAATTTGAGAGTGGCTTATGTGAACATCGATACCCTGTTGGCAGGTTATCAGATGTACCAGGATAAACGCGATGAATTTGTGGAACAGCAAACCAGTTCACAGGCAGAATTGCAAAGCAGGTCGGAAGATCTGAAGCGAAAGGTTCAGGATCTGAGGGAAAAACTCAATAAAGGAATGATCACAAGAGCCAAGGCACAGATGATGCAGAAAGACCTGGGGCAGAAAGAGCAGCAGCTTTATCAGCTGCGCGACCAGATCAGTTCGGAGCTGGCAGAGAAAGAGCAGGTCATTTACCGCCAGGTTCTGAACAGTGTGATGGACTATCTGGATGATTATGCTGCCAACCATGATTACCACTATATTCTGAGCTATTCTTTCGGTGGACCGATTCTCTATAAGAAGGAAAAGCTGAACATCACCTCCGATGTGCTGGAAGGATTGAATCAGGCTTATCAGAATAGCAATCCCGGCCAATAGGAAACCACCCTTCGAATAAAATAACCCGGATTTACAGGGTGAGACAGCAGTAAAAAAAAGGCCATCCTCAGCAGCGATGGCCTTTCTTAATCGATGAGAGGTTTATCAGGGTTGGTTATCACCCCCGAGTAGGTGGTGTTTATTCGTCCAATCAACACCTCACATAGCTAAATCATGATTATGAATCACCTTTTTTCCACCGACAAAGACTTCGCTGTTAAAATGGATCAGAACGATCCACTGGCAGCTTTCAGGGACCATTTTTACATCCCTGCCCGAACCCTTTATATGGATGGCAATTCATTGGGATTGCTCTCGAAGGAAGCGGAATATTCAATCAAGCGTTTATTGAACGAATGGCGCGACTTAGGTATCAAGGGATGGCTGAAGGGTAAACAGCCCTGGTTTTATTTTGCTGAAAAGATGGGAGAGATGGCATCGGGACTGGTGGGCGCCCATCCTGAGGAGTTGATTATGACCGGGGCCACCACCATCAACATTCACTCCCTGGTCAGTACATTTTATTGGCCGGAAGGAAAACGAACCCGTATATTGGCTGACAGCCTTAATTTTCCTACCGATATTTATGCCTTGAAAGGCCAGATCCGGATGAAAAACATGGATCCTTCTGAAGAATTGATCCTGGTTGACTCTGCTGACGGTTATACCTTGAACGAAGACGATATTGTGGCAAAGATGACCGAAGAAGTGGCTGTAACCTTGTTGCCCAGTGTATTATACCGCAGCGGACAGCTACTGGATATGGAATATTTGACCCGGGAAGCGCATAAACGGGGTATCATCATTGGCTTCGACTGCAGCCATTCGGCGGGTGTTGTCCCTCATCGCCTTTCGGAATGGGGGGTGGACTTTGCCGTTTTTTGTAGCTATAAGTACCTCAATGGCGGCCCCGGAAGCAGTGCTTTCCTGTATCTGAACCGCAGGCATTTCGACAAGCAACCGGTACTGACCGGCTGGTTTGGCAATAAAAAAGAAACCCAGTTTGATATGTCACTCGATTTTGATCATGCACCTAATGCCGGTGGATGGCAGATATCCTCACCGGGTATATTGGGCAGCAGTCCGGTGGAAGGCAGTCTGCAACTGATCAATGAGGCGGGCATCGAAGCCATCCGCAGCAAATCGATGACCTTGACCGATTACCTGGTGTATCTGCTGGAGGAACAGCTGTCGGGTAAACCTTATAGCTTTAAGGTGGTATCGCCCGCAGAGGCTTCCAGAAGAAGCGGACACATAGCTATCACCCGTGAAAAGGATGCTTTCAAAATCAATGAAGCCCTGAAGAGCAAAGGAGTGGTGCCCGATTTCCGGCCACCTGCCCTGATACGCATTGCACCCAGTCCCCTTTACAACACCTATCAGGAAGTATGGCAGGTGGCTCAATACCTGAAGGAGATTATCGATGACCGGGAATTTGAAAAATTCTCCGATGAGCGGGACGCGGTATCATAGATGGGGTTGACGGTTTGAATGTTAAACCGCCTAACGTTCAACGTCCTCAACATCAATTTTTTAATCCAAAAACGATAACAATGCAAAAAGCCGACCTCGCCTGAGGCGGGATCGGCTTTTAAAGGAACACTCATTGCTCGGCTTTTGTTGGTTGCGTATTAAGAGATATCGATGGAGCGGTTGAGCATTTCTTTTTTCTTGGGAATGGTGATCATCAAAATACCATTTTCATATTTGGCTTTAATGTTTCCCCTGTCGACCTTGTCGGATAATCTGAAGCTCCTGCAAAACCCGTCAAAGCCAAACTCTCTTTTAACATAGCTGCTGTTGTCCTGGTTATTCTTTTCTTCTTTGTTGTCAGATTCCTTGAGAGATACATTGAGCAGATCTTCATTGAGTTCAATGTTGAAGTCCGATTTATTATATCCGGGCACGGCCAGTTCGATGCGGAAATGTTTTTCCCCTTCAGCGATATTGGCCGGGGGAAGGGCAAAATATTGCCGGTTATCAGCGGCCTGATCTTCGAAGAAACGGTCAAACAACCTGTTCAGGCTTCCGGGATAATATCCTTTTTCCCTTGCTTGTGTTGGTGTGTAAGTGCTTAGTAGTGTCATAGCTTATAAATTTTAACTGTTTATACTTAGATTAAATTAAATTTATATCATCCTCCATTCCAAAAGATCAACTCCTGTGCCAATACAAGATCGGGCCGGATTGGCAGGGGGAATGTCTTATGTTGTGTCAATATGTCTTATTGAGCGGGGTGATTCCCGACAAATTGGCACACATGTGGGCCGACTGAATGTGGAATCTTCTTGCTAATTTTGCGAAAAAAGCCTTATGCGCATAGATATACTCACCGGATTACCGGAACTCTTCAAAGGACCGTTGGATCAGTCTATCATACAAAGAGCCAGGGAGCGGCGACTGGTGGAGATCCACATCCATAACCTCAGGGATTACAGTACCGATAAGCACCGAAGCATTGATGATTATGCCTTCGGGGGAGGAGCGGGAATGGTTATGTCAATAGAGCCTATTGACCGTGCCATTCAGTACCTAACGGGAGAGCGGGAGTATGATGAGATCATTTATACAGCTCCTGAGGGAGAGAGATATACTCAAAAGACAGCCAATTCCCTCTCCACGCTCAACAATATCATTATTCTTTGCGGCCATTACAAGGGAGTCGACCAAAGGGTGCGCGATCACCTCATTACCCGTGAGATATCCATTGGAGATTATGTGATGACAGGGGGAGAGCTGGCGGCATCCGTTATTGTTGATACCACCGTGCGATTATTGCCCGGGGTGATCAATGATGAAACTTCAGCCCTGACCGACTCGTATCAGGATGATATATTGGCTCCGCCAGTTTATACAAGGCCCTCAGAGTATAAGGGATGGAAAGTGCCGGAAGTACTGTTATCCGGCAATTTCCCGGAGATTGAGAAATGGCGTGAACAGGAAGCCGTGCGGCGAACAAAGAAATACCGGCCTGATCTGTTGGGTGATGATGATCAGCTGCAGGGAGATGGAGGATAAAGGGTTTCTCATCGCCGGGTAGCATCTGAGAGCAAGTCTGCATCCATTCATGGTGGGCCAGTAGGATGTATTAGCCAAAGAACCCTTTCAATGCCTTCTTTAAGATGAGTCGAACAGTTTTGGTGGTAGATGAATCTAATGGGAACGGGGAACAGACCGGCCGTCTCTCCAACCAACTCAATGGGTCCTGGATTGTGCAAAGGGCCAACCGGGAAGAGACCCTTCAAAAAGCATTAAGCCTGCGGCCCGACTGCATCATTTTCGATTCCTCCCAGCCATGCCAGCAACATTGCCAAATCTTAAAGGACCTGCACAACCATATTCATACCAGGCACATACCGGTGGTCATGCTTTTTGAAGAACATCAGGAGCATGCCATACGCGATTTTGTGGAACTGGGCCTCTCCGATTTTCTGATTAAGCCCCTGAACATGAATGAGTTGTTGCTCAGGATGGAATCAATCAGCAAAAGGAACAACCATGAACAGGCTCCCGTTAATAAGCATGAATGGCCGAACCATCTTTCCATTGTGGCTAAGAACACGGCCAACGCGGTAGCAATCATTTTTCCTGACGGCACCATAGACTGGGTAAACAAGGGGTTTGAGAAAATGTACGGATATAGCCTGGAAGAATATAAGCAGCATCATCAACATGAGATCTATTCAAGGGACAGCAACCGTTTAAAAATGGTAGTGGATCATTTCAGGGAAGGAGAGCAGGTTTTCACCCTGGAGCATGAGATTATATACCGTGATGGCAACAAAAAATGGATACAGGCCACATTGACCCCCGTTCATGATGCAAAGGGCTGTTTACAGAAGATCCTTTCAGTAGAGACCGATATCACGAAACTTAAGGCAGAGCAACAACGATCAGACGATCTGTTGTTGAATATCCTACCTTTTGAGATCGCCGAGCAACTGAAAAAGAAAGGAACAGCCAGGTCAAAAAAATACAGGACAGTGTCGGTGATGTTCGCCGATTTCGCCAATTTCACCGGTCTCACCAAGATCATGACGGTACATGATCTGATCGGTGAACTCAATGAATATGTCCGTAAATTTGATGATATCATCGACCGCCATTATGTGGAGAAGATCAAAACCATCGGTGATGCCTATATGTGTGCGGGCGGCTTACCTCTGAAGAACAACAGCAATCCCTTTGATGTGACCCTGGCAGGCCTGGAGATCCGTAAGTTTATTGCTGATAAGGCCCGGGAAAAGGAGCTAAAAGGCGAGCACATCTGGCAGTTGCGGCTGGGCATCCACAGCGGTGAGGTTATGGCGGGTGTGATTGGAAGCAAGCGATTTGCCTACGATATCTGGGGCAACACGGTCAACATAGCCAGTAAGATGGAGGAGATGAGTGAGGTAGGCAAGATCAACGTCTCCGGCGAGACCCGCAACTACCTGAAGGATTACTTTGACATGACCTATCGCGGTAAGGTGCAGATGAAAAACACCCCCGATGTGATCGAGATGTATTTTGTCAACCGGCTCAAACCCGAATATTCGGAAGACAAAGAAGGCATTTATCCCAACGACAGGTTCCGCAAGATCCTTGCCCAATATTGAATTCCAATATGGATCTCTGCCAAAAGTATTGCCACAGGCTTGGGGCTTATCCGGTTTGTTTCTTCATGGCGCCCGCGAATTCTTCAGGATCCTTTCAGATTGATGGAAGTAAATGCGTAGGGTAGAAATTGTTCCACACTGCCGGCTACGTATATTTTATCGGATGCATAGAGAATGATCTCCATGGGGGTTTGATGCCTTTTTTCGCTTTCCAGCAATACCTGCAGGCATGAGCCGCATGGCGGTATGGGATACTTAACCGGCGACCCGTCTTTTTCAGCTGTAACCGCGAGGGACAGGATGGGAGTATTGGGATATTGCGAATTGGCGTAGAATACGGCCGTTCTTTCCGCACACAAGCCCGAAGGAAACGCTGAATTTTCCTGATTGTTGGCGTGGATCATATGACCATTCTCCAGCAATACTGCTGCGCCTACATGAAACCCACTGTAAGGTGCATAGGCATTGGTGGCAGCTTTGGTGGCTTCTTCAACCAGTTGTTGCTGCTTTTGGC
This sequence comes from Bacteroidales bacterium, assembly GCA_018334675.1. GTDB lineage: Bacteria > Bacteroidota > Bacteroidia > Bacteroidales > UBA12077 > JAGXLC01. Next base: position 16,104 of record JAGXLL010000050.1, read on the forward strand.
TTAGCCCCGAAAGCGAGGTATATTCATAGAACGTAGACTTGACTTCCTTTTTTTTCATGCCTGGATCGCGATTTGGAAGAATTTTTGTATTGTTCACCAAAGATAAAACTTTATATTTGATCCAAACAAAGTTGGAAAATGAAATTCCGATATCTCCTGGTTTTTTT
>JAGXLL010000051.1 GCA_018334675.1 Bacteroidales bacterium
TTCCGGGCGGCAAAAAAGCTCATCCGCAACAGGAGCAATCCATGACGGAAACGGCTGATCTGTGTCTCCCCGTATTCGCGGCTGCGGTAGCGCACGATGATCTCGGTGATCTTCAGGTTCAGTTTGGCTGCACCAAAAAGCAGGTCAAAATCACCAAAAGGATCAAAATTGCCGAAATAGCTCCTGTTGTCCCGTATCTTTTCATAATCTTCCCGGAGCAGGACCTTGGTTCCACAAAGGGTATCTTTAATGCGCTGATCCAGCACATGGGTAAAAAAGAACCCAAAAAACTTGTTTCCCAGCCGGTTTAAAAAACGCATGGCCTGTTTCTCCATGGGGTAGACCAGGCGGCACCCGTTGATGAATTCGCCCTTGTTCCCTTTCAGGGCATTGTAGAACTTGCCCATATCCTCGGGCGGGGTAGTCAGATCGGCATCCAGGATCATCAGGATATCCCCGCTGGCCTTGTCAAAGGCCTCCCTCACAGCATTGCCTTTGCCTTTCCCTGTCTGACGATATACCTTGATGTCGTAATCCGGGTAAGCATCCCTGACGCGCTCTATCTCCTCATAGGTACCATCCGAGGAATGGCCTTCCATATAGATGAACTCCTGATGTCTGCCAAATGCAGGGGTTCTCACAATGGCATTCTCGATGTTGCCCTTCTCATTGCGGGCAGGTACAACGATGGATACCGAAAAATCCTTCTCCGCAGCATATACGGGTCTGGCGATCATATAGCGCGTGATAGCCAGATGATTGATCAGGGGCAAATTACCCAAAAAAATATTGATCAGGGAATGGAGCAGGGGAATATATTTGGGAAGCAGCAACTTGTTATAATGCTTGATAACCTGCAGGTCCTCCAAATCCATAATGTTCTTTATGTCATTCAGGGTTAGCCAGTTGTGGACGGGCTGTCTTCTTTTCAGTCCCAGAAACTCCCCAAATTTGATGAGGGGTTCCCAGATGTTGTTGTAATAGGTTACCACCACGCGGGTACCCGGATGGGTTACCTTGTGCAGCTGCTCAAACATCTTTTGCACATCCCATAAAACACCTACCAGATCGGAGATTATGATATAGTCAAATTTTTCCTCCATCCGGATATCTTCAGCATCCATGTGATAGAAGGTTAATTCAGGGTGGGTTTGCCGGGCTATCTCCACCATCTTCTCAACAAAATCAATACCCACTCCATAGGAAGGTTCCATGGCTTTCAGCAGGTCGCCGTTACCACAGCCCAACTCCAGCACCCTGCTTCCCCGCGGGATGATGAAAGACAAATTCTTCTCCATCTGGCGGTGATAAAAACGATTCTGCTTCTTCTTCCGGATGCGTTTCTCAATGTTGTTCTGATAAAATGCCTTGATGTCTTCTTTTCTCATCGCAACAAATGATATTTAGGTGATTTGCTTGATACTTGTTTATTCCCTGGGAGGGATCTGTTTTTCTGTAAAAATGGGGGCACGGGGTTGCAGGATCCTTTGGGGATTCATCAGGTAATATACACCTGCAAAAGAAACCAGGGCCCGTATAAAATAAAGGATCAGGCTCATAGCGATGGCTGCTGTTACATCGACATGCAAATAATCCGCGGCAAAAACAAAAACCACTTCCCTCGAGCCAAAGCCTCCGAGGGTCACAGGAATGACAAAAGCCACACTCGAGGCCAGAAAAATGAACCAGTAGTTGACCGGGTGTTCATAGGATCCCATACCTATGAGCAAAAGATGTATACAAGCCACCTGAAAGATCTGTATCACCACCGACTGAACCGTTGTTTTGGACAGGATCGGAATGAAATCTCTGAAGAAAAGCCTCACTCCCAGGTAGAACAAAAAATACAGCACGGGTATCAAAGCCACTACATATGATTTGTAAGGGTATTCCGGGGTTATCATTGCTGCAGTAACGACCACCAGAATCAGGATTCCCAGAAACCCATTCAGGCGGTTGATCAGGGTTGCCCAGATGGTCTTCTTCAAATCGGCCTCTTTCTTACTCTTCAGCCAGTAGACCTTATAACCATCGCCGCTGATCCCGCCGGGAAGAAAAAGGTTATAAAATAATCCCAGCCAGTAAAGCCGTATATTCTGCCATTCGGAAAGGTAAACACCGATGCTCCGGTAGTAATTGTTGAGGCGAAGGGCCTCGATGATCTTGGCGACCACAAAAACCAGCAGGGCCAGAGAGAGAAATATCAGGTTGATGTCTTTGATGTGCATCCACAGCTTTTGAAGATCAATCTTGCTCACCACAATATAGACTGCTGCAAGGGTCACAAGGATCTTCAACACAAGCTGGGCAATATTTTTGATCCGTTTGCTGTCCATATCAGGCCATATGATCGGGGTACAGGTTTGTCCATTTATCAAGATAATAGCGTATCTGCTCATCCACCTCGCTGTTCTCCAGGCGTGTGGAAGAAGAGATGGATGGATCTTTGAACACCACATTTCGGGATGAAATGCCGTATTTCGACCCCAGCTTTTCCAGGATATGCTGCTGAACATGTTCGGGATTGCGGCAAAATTCCTCATAGCTCACCTTCACATAATTTTCTTCTGGAAGGTTTTGCAACTGTACCCCAATTTTTCTTTTTAACTCCAGATATTGAACAGTAGCAGCTTCCTGCATATTTTCAAAGCTATCGGGATCAAACATTTCATCAGGCAGCAGCCCCCATAAATTTCCCATACCGAAAAAATCCCGGCTGGCTTTTACAGTAGAACGGATAACACTCAGTGCCTCCCTTTCCACAACAATAAAGAAGGCGTTCGGAAAAAGCCTGTAAAAATCATCTATCATCAGGGAGTTTCGGTTGTTCTTGGTAATCAGGGGACGATGGCATGCCCGGTAAATATTGGCAAAATGCCTCTTCAGGCTTTCTGCCTTCGATGGATCGGTCAGTCCCCCGGCTGTATAGTGATCCCTGCCCAACCACTGATCCCAGAATTCATAAGCATCACCAATGGCAAACAATCCGGTGGATATGCCGTAATAGTTGCGGTAGCTTTTTTTCCTGCCCTGGCGGTAAAAAGGTATTGCCAAACGATAGGGGATGAAGGATGATTTTCGGAAAAGCGTGGAAAAATTACCAATGGGGAAGAAAGGGAAGGTGTCGGCCAAAAACTGAGAGACCATGGTGGATCCTGTACGGTGTATACCCACCACACAAACCATCGGCAAATCCTTGCCGCCTTGTTGCTTCAGGAAAATTTTTTCCATCAGGAAGAACAGATAATCCAGCGGAAGGCAAACAACCTGGAGGAATTTGATCCAAAAGACATACCAGGCGGACCGATTGCCGCTGGTGAGGATGGTGAAAAAAATGAAAAAGAATTTCCTGACCCGGTAAGATAAACCGTGTCGTTGATTCACATGCTGCATCATCCCTTACCCTTTGCTTGATAGTTAATTCGGAACAGATAAGCCTGTTCATCCTGTCCTATGCGATGAACCAATTGCAGTGCATTGGGATATTTCTGCTGAATGTAATACAAATACCGCTTTACCGTATTGATGGTATACTTGGTTTTACGGTTCGGATATTTCCGCAGGCTGGCCATGATCACGTACCTGACCTGATTCTTCTTCAGGTCTTCCAGCAGTTTGTCCGGATCTTCGGTATTGACCCGGAAGATGCCATGAAATTCCCGTTTAGCCTTAATGAAGGCAATATTGGGTTTGCGGCAGGCGATCATAACTGAATCGGGTACATTTTCAGCCGCATAACGACACATCTTCACGTAATTCACCCAGTCGGGGGTCAGTCCGTACAGGTCATCCCCCTGCAAATGATGGATGAATGTATCCTGATGCTCTTCAACCTTCTGGAAAGTCCGTCCCAGATTGCTAAAGACCAACAAGACCATCAAAAGGGGCACGGCCACACGCATCAACCCGATCTTCCGGTCCTGCGCAAAATAATAAAGCCCCGACATCAGGAAGGGCACGATCAAAGGGAAGAATACCAGTATCAGCCGCTCCTGGTCCCAGCGGGTCTGCAGGATAATAAAGGTTATACCGCTCATCACTGCTATGTATATTCCCGTAAAAAGCAGATACCGGTTCTTCCGAAATGCATAGAATAGTGCAAGAGCAAAGAGGACGTAGGTGAGGATGGTGAGGATGGTGGAGGGCTGGAGCACTTCAGGTCGTAAACCCAGGAATTTATAGATGTGCTTGGAAAGATACAATTCCGAATTGCCCCAGAAGCGTTCGATGAATCCCGCCAGGTCTTCCTGTCCCTTCGAAGGGTTATACGGATCGACCCGAAGCAGGCGGTCCAGCTGGCCACCAAACTGAATGCCGGAGGTCACCCCGAAGAAAAGCCCCTTGAGTCCCTTAAAAAGGAAGTAGAATAAACCAAAGCTCCCCAGGGTGTATGCGATGTTCTTCCAGTTGCGCGTAAGGGCAAAAAATATCATCACCGCTCCTACTGCGCCGTAACCAATGCTGCGGGTCTTGGCCAGCAGTATCAAAATAAGGCCCAGCATAAGAAAACGCAGGATCAGCTGGCGGTAGCTGGTGAAATCCGCCTCCCATATATACCGGAGCAGGTAATAGAACAGAGCCGCCTGGAGAAACATAAACAGGGACTCGGAAAAAGTCCAGCTGGAATAACTTACCAGATAGGCATTGGTGGCAATCACTACTATGGCAAAGATGTAAAGCAGAGCAGGCATGCGATCCCTGAAAGCTTTATAGAAAAACCACAGATGGCCGAGGATAAAGATACCCGAGAAAACCTTAAGCAGGGTTACGTTCAACCCGAAAATCCAGATGAAAAAGCTCAGCACAAAAGGATACAATGGCCCCTGAAATCCAGGAAAATCCCCGTAATGCAACAGCCGGTAAGCCCTCTTGATATAGGCCCCATCATCCCCCATCAGGCTTACATTAAAGTTGAAAAGCAGGAAAGAGAACAAGACAGTCAATAACAGCGAAGCAACAATTACTTTCTTTTGATGCTGCTGAAAAAAATGATTGAGCCGGTCAAAAAAGCTCCGATCCCGCTTCTTCTGGTGGGATGGTTTTTTGCGTGGTTGAGCCATCGGTCCGGTTTATAAAATGGATCATACGAAGATAATCAAATTCTGAAACTTGCAAAAAGAACCCGCCTAAAGGGTGTAGTCACGCTCTTTACCTGGTTGATGAGTTCAGTGGGTGCTTCCCCGGTTTTTGCTTTGGCCTGCGCCGTGTGGGCTATGACAGACTTCCCGGTGATGATGGGGCTTTATATGGGATACTATAAAAAAAATCCTCCGGCAAAGTCGGAGGATTCAATTATTTATCATCGATGTTGGGTGGAAGATGGGATTTGAACCCACGCCCTCTGGAACCACAATCCAGCGCTCTAACCAACTGAGCTACATCCACCGTTTGGGAGAGCAAAAATAAGACTTTCTTTTTAAGTAAACCAAAATTTACTTAAAAAATTTTGTCGCAAACCGGCCATTCATAAAACTTGATTGTTAGCAAAATTTTACTAATTTTGGAACCTGTCCTTTAACCGTATGGAAAACAACGCATTAATCATATAAATCCATGTGTAATAAAACGCAATAAGCAATTATGAAAACTTATCCAACCAAACAAATCAGAAATATTGTTTTACTGGGCAATGCCGGAAGTGGTAAGACAACTCTGAGTGAAGACATGCTGTATCAGGGTGGTGTGATAGAACGTAAAGGAAGTGTGGAAAGCAAAAACACGATATCCGACTACAATGAGGTAGAGCAAGAGAATCTCAACTCCGTTTTTTCCTCCCTCCTCTATACAGAATTCAAAGACCACAAAATCAATGTCATTGATGCACCCGGAGCCGATGAGTTCATCGGACAGGTCACTGCTGGCTTCAATGCCGCCGACTCCGCCCTGATGCTTATCAATGCCCAGAATGGTGTTGAAGTAGGCACTGAGATTCATAGTCGCTATTGCGAACACCATGAGATGCCCTTCATGATTGTCGTCAATCACCTCGATCATGAGAAGGCCAACTTTGAGAAGACCCTGGAGAACATCCACCAGAATTTTGGTCCCCATGCTGTTGTAACCCAGTATCCGGTCAATGCAGGCACCGACTTCGACTCCATCGTGGACGTCATTAAGATGAAGATGTACAAATACAACAAGGACAACAACGCGATGGAAGAACAGGAGATTCCTGAAGATCAGAAGGCACAGGCCGAAGAATACCACAATGCCCTGGTGGAGGCTGCTGCTGAGAACGATGAGCAATTGATGGAGCAGTTCTTTGAAAAAGAAACCCTGGATGAACAGGAGATGCTCCAAGGCATCAAGGAAGGGATCGCTGCCAGGGGCATGTTCCCCATCTTCTGTACCGCTTCTGAGAAGGGTATTGGCGTACCCCGCCTGTTGGAGTTCATCATCGGATCAGCTCCCTCTCCCATGGAAAGGCCTACTCCCAAGACCACCGATGGAAAGGAAGTACCCTTCGATTCGAACGGCCCCACTTCCCTGTTCTTCTTCAAGACCTTCAATGAGTCGCATATCGGCGATATCAACTATTTCAAAGTGATGTCGGGGACGGTCAGGGAAGGAATGGACCTGATCAACGCCACCACACAGGGCAAGGAAAGGCTTTCGCAGATCTACGCCGCCGCGGGCAAGAAAAGGGCAAAGGTTCAGGAAATGACCGCCGGTGATCTGGGAGCAGCCGTCAAGCTGAAAGAGACCAAGATCAACCATACCCTGAATGAAGGCAAAACGGGCTTTCAGTTCCCCTCCATAGAGTTCCCCGAGCCCAAATACCGCACAGCCATCCGCGTACTCAATGAATCGGATGAGGAGAAACTGGGTGAGGAGCTCAGCCGTATGCACCAGATCGACCCAACCATAGAGGTGGAATATTCCAAGGAACTCAAGCAGATCATTCTGCACGGACAGGGAGAACATCAGTTGAACATCCTGAAATGGCATCTGGACAACATTGCCAAGATAGAGACCGAATTCATTGCTCCCAAGATCCCTTACCGGGAAACCATCACCAAGGTGGCTCAGTCCAGCCACAGGCATAAAAAGCAATCGGGAGGTGCCGGTCAGTTTGGCGAGGTGTATATGGTTATAGAACCTCACAAAGAGGATGCACCCGATCCCACCAGTTATAAAGTCAATGGCAGCGAGATTTCCCTCAATGTTCGCGACAAGCAGGAATACGACCTTCAATGGGGTGGTAAGCTTGTTTTCTACAATTGCATCGTAGGAGGTGCCATCGACGCCAAGTTCATGCCTGCCATCCTGAAAGGCATCATGGAAAAGATGGAAAACGGACCGCTTACAGGCTCTTACGCCCGTGATATACGCGTGGCCGTTTACGATGGAAAGATGCACCCGGTCGACTCCAACGAGGTTTCCTTTAAGCTGGCGGGACGCAATGCATTCGACAAAGCCTTTAAGAATGCCGGCCCAAAGATCATGGAACCGGTTTATTATGTCGAGGTATTGGTACCCAGCGACAGGATGGGCGATGTGATGAGCGACTTGCAGGGACGAAGAGCCATGGTGGAAGGGATGGACAGCGAGAAGGGATTCGAAAAGATCCGCGCCAAGGTGCCCCTCTCGGAAATGCATAAGTATTCCACCTCCCTGGGTTCGCTAACCGGAGGCCGCGCTACCTACACCATGAGCTTCTCCGAATACCAGCAGGTACCGCCTGATCTTCAGGAAAAACTCATCAAAGACTTCGAAGCTCAGAAAGAAGAAGAAGAATAAAGGCGATCCACCAACCACCATCTTACAAAATCAAAAAAAAGACCCTTTGCAACAGCGGGGGTCTTTTTTTGATTGGCATCGGGTTGGCAAAGAGGGTCGGATAAGGAGCGTGCCCTTTCGATCATGCTAAAAGGGTGGTAAGGTTCCGGGATCAGGAAACTATGAGATGTTGGGGCCACAGAAAACCCTATTCCCTGAAAAGATAAAGGAACCCGGAGTATTGCTTGTTCTCATGCATCACCCCATCGTATCCCCGCCCCTTGATGACATAGAGATAAACACCCTCGGCGGCATCGCGGTTGCTGTTGCGTACCTTGCCCCGCCAGCCTTCCCATTCCATAGGATCACCATCGTACCGGTAAACCAGCTGGCCTGAACGACTAAACACCGAGACCTCGATCCATTTCATCGAAACGATGCCTCTTTTGCCCTGACCTAAGAGATTGGTGGCTTTGGGCAGGACAAACACATCATTCAAACCATTCCCATCCGGGGTGAAAACATTGGGGATCAAGGAGGAGTCAATCTCCGAGGAATCCACCCGCACATGATAATAGGTGGTGCTGTCTGTGCATTCATACTCATTGGATACTTTCAGCCTCACCGCATACTTCCCCGGGCGGTAAGGAGGTATATCCGACTCTAACGGGGTCTCGGTCATGACTTCCCACAGAATGCTGTCCCTGCCTCTTAAGATGTTCAGTGAATCATTAAAACCCACCCAATGATACTGATCGGCATTTTGGGAGCGATTCTCGGTCAATATCTGCAGAGGGGCTTCATTGATTTCACTCTGGCTATAATCGACCAAAGCCCCTTCGCGGGTTATTTTATCGATATCAAAATCGGCTTTGACAGCTTTAGCAACTACATTTTCAATGGTATCTGAAACGGTATTGCCAAACAAGTTATCCACCCTTAGGTAATAATCAGAATCCTCATAAGGCATTTGATAGGGCGAGCCTATATAGCCAATTACCCGTTCTCCTTCATACAAAGGGGTATCATCCCAGTATATTTCCACATCTGCACTGGCTTCCCACTGGAAAAGGGCCATCTCATTCTCCAGCATAACCTGGCTGGTGTCGGCCGGTAGGGCTGACAGATTGTAGTATGGATAATCCTTTAAGCGAAGGTTCTCAACCAGAAGCTTAATCTGATTGCAGCTGTTGATATAGGGTGAAATACGGATCTTATCCAGGGTATCCACAATCACCCATGCCCTGTAGGTTTGTTCACTGCCCAAAACATCTACTTCCAAACCCTCCACAGCATCATTCAGAACCCCCTGTTCATAAAGGGAGTCGAGGCCTACCTCTGAAAAAGTCCGGTCCCGGTGAATAAAAACGGAATCAAACCGGAAGGTATTCTTGTTGAACCGCTTCCAGAGAAAATCATAGTTGGCCGATTGACCAGAGCTAACAGAAAGGCTTTTTTGCGGATTGCCCGCATGGTAAACCAAAAGGGTATCATCTCCGTAGGCCGTGGCCGACGACCAATCGGAATTGCTGTTGATCTGGCCGAATGATGAAACCGGGAGAACAAACCAGAGGAATAAACCTGTCAGGTAGATGAAGGTCAGCTTCTTATTTGTCATACCTTGAATGATTCTGATCACATCACAATATTATAAATTAATGGGCAAAATGATGCCGGTAATTATATAAAACTGAAACCTGCCTGAGTTATTTTTAATGGAGCCACGGAAAAACAGGAAGAACCCCATCATTGTTTATTGAAAACAGCTGGAAGCTTATGCCATCTCCACAGATTCATTTTATCCCTGAAAGGTCTCACGCTTTCCGGCAATGCGGAAAATATGAAAAATTTCCGTTCTTGCTCTTTGTCGGGAGAAACAATGCCATTAATTTTACGGTTCATTTGAAAATGATAAAAAACAGAATATCAGGTGGAAGATTTCTTAAGCAATCTCAACAAAGCGCAGCAGGAAGCAGTCACCCATTATGAAGGCCCTTCATTGGTGATTGCCGGTGCCGGATCGGGCAAGACACGGGTTTTAACCTACCGCATTGCTTATGTGTTGAGTAAGGGCGTAAAACCCTATCAGGTACTGGCTCTGACCTTCACCAACAAGGCAGCTGCCGAGATGAAGGAGCGCATCGCGGAAATGGTGGGGGCCGAGAAGGCAAAGAAACTATGGATGGGTACCTTTCACTCCGTCTTTGCCCGCATACTTAGAGTTGAGCACAAAGCTACCGGTTATTCCAAAAATTACACCATCTACGACAGTGTCGATTCCAAAAACCTCATCCGAAAGATCATCAAGGAACTCAGCCTGGATGAGAAGGTGTACAAACCCAACCAGGTGCTCGGCAGGATATCCACTGCCAAAAACAACCTGATCACCCACTCCTCATACCCCAACAAAAGCCAATTGATCCAGGAGGATGAGCGGGCGCGGCGTCCAAGAATCCATGATATTTACCGGATCTATGCCGGACGACTCCATAAGGCCGATGCCATGGATTTTGACGATCTTTTGCTGAACATCAATATCCTGTTCCGCGATCACCCCCAGCTCCTTGAAAAATATCAGGACAAGTTCAGATACATCTTTGTGGATGAGTATCAGGACACCAACTTTTCCCAGTATCTGATCGTCAGGAAACTGTCGCAGAAATACCGCAATGTATGCGTAGTAGGTGACGATGCCCAAAGCATCTATTCATTCCGGGGGGCAAAAATTGAAAACATCCTCAACTTTAAGAAGGACTATCCCAATGCACAGGTATTCAAGCTGGAACGCAACTACCGCTCTACCCAAACCATTGTGGATGCTGCCAACAGCATGATCCAAAAGAACGAGCACCAAATCTACAAAGAAGTATACTCTGAACAGGCTGTGGGTGATAAGATAAAGGTAATATCCTCATACACAGATACGGAAGAAGCTTATCAAATTGCACAATCCATCTCCGACAAGACCCTTTCAGATGGTAATGACTATAAGGATTTTGCTATTCTTTACCGTACCAATGCCCAGTCCAGAAACTTCGAGGAGGCCTTTCGCAGATACAATCTTCCCTATAAGATATATGGAGGCATCTCTTTTTATCAGCGTAAGGAGATCAAGGACATACTCGCGTATTTCAGGCTAACCCTCAACTTTCATGATGAGGAGGCTCTGCTGCGCATCATCAATTTTCCGGCCCGCGGCATAGGTAAAACCACCATCGGCAGGATCCAGTCATACAGCAACGAACAAGGCCTCACCCTCTGGCAGATCATTGAAGATCCCGATAAACATCCCCTCGAAATCGGTAAGGCAGCGGCCACCAAAGTAAAAAATTTCTCTGCCATGATCAGGGAATTTGCCACCATGGCGCAGGAACAGGATGCCTACCAGGCAGCCCTGACCATCGCAGAAAAATCCGGCATCCTCAATGAATTCAAGAACCCCGGGACCATCCAGGAACAGAACAAATTTGAGAACGTACAGGAAATACTCAACGGCATCAAAGACTTTACCGAGCGTTATGAAGGGGAAGGCACGCCCACCTTGTCCGATTATATAGAAAATGTATCGCTGTTGACCAATGCGGACCGGGAGGATGAAGAAGATCTCAACAAGGTAACGATCATGACCATGCATTCGGCCAAGGGGCTGGAGTTCAAGAATGTCTACCTGGCCGGTATGGAAGAGGGCCTTTTCCCATCACAGATGTCCATGAATACCGACAAAGAGCTGGAGGAAGAGCGCAGGCTCTTTTATGTGGCCCTCACACGGGCAGAAGAGAAAGCCATCCTTTCTTACGCCAACAACCGTTACAAATGGGGTGTCTCTACCAGAAGTCAGCCCAGCCGGTTTATCTACGACATCGACCCCAGATACCTGGTCCTTCCCGAAGTGGAATCCCAAAGCGATCCCGAACAACAGGCTAACTCCCTTTCCAGCTACCGGCAAGGAGACCCCGACCTTTCCCGGGGCTTGAATGCTTCCGATAAAAATCGTAAATTGACCAGGATCGGTGAACGGCCTAAACAACAACCCGCTGCTTCCACTCAGGAGAAAGCCTACGACGGTGAGCTGAAGGAGGGCATGTGGGTCAGGCATGACCGCTTCGGCCAGGGGAAAATCACTCACATCGAAGGCGATACATTCCACAACACCAAGGCCAGCATCGAATTCACGGAACACGGAAAAAAGCAACTGCTGCTGAAGTTCGCCAAACTAAAAATAATCTCCAAATAATTTGCTATCAACTCAAAAACCACTATTTTTGTAAAAATTTTAATCTCAAAGTAATGGAATACAACACGTCGAAGAAAAGGTTGATCTTACCCGAATATGGACGCAACATCCAGAAGCTGGTAGAGTATTGCAAGAGCATTGAAGACAGGGAAGAGCGCAACCAGATGGCGCAGACGATCATCACCATCATGGGAAGCATCAATCCCCATTTCCGGGATATGTCAGATTACAAACACAAGCTTTGGGATCATCTGCAGATCATTTCCGATTATGAGCTGGATATCGACTCCCCATATGAGGCACCTCCCAAAGAAGCCCTTCACAGTGATCCCGACCCGGTTCCTTACAGCAACTATCGCATCAAATATAAGCACTACGGCAAAACCATCGAGTTCCTCTGCAGAAAAGCGGCCGAATATGAAGAAGGAGAGATCAAGGACATCCTGGTTCAGATGATCGCCAATCATATGAAGAAGAATTATGTGACTTGGAACAAGGATTCGGTTTCCGATGAGCAGATCTTCTCCGATTTGGAAGAACTATCCGGTGGAAATATTAAGGTAAACCGGAACAATGTGCAGTTGACTGATTCCAAGGACATCTTCAGCAAGCTCAAGAAAAAACGCCAACCTCGTAACAAGGGCCGCAGCAATAATAACAATTCCAAAAACTCCCATTAAGCTATGGGTTCATTCCTGATCAAGGGAGGTAAACCCATGAAAGGTTCACTGACTCCACAAGGGGCAAAAAACGAAGCCCTCCAGGTGATCTGCGCCACCCTTTTGACACCGGAAAAAGTAACCATCAGCAATATCCCCAACATCCGGGATGTCAACAAACTGCTGGATCTGATCAAATGCCTGGGGGTGAGCGTTACCCGGGAATCCACCAGCACCTACAGTTTTCAGGCCAAAAACATCAACTTCGATTATTTACATTCCACCCAATACATTGAAAAAGCCGAAGGCCTCAGGGGTTCGATCATGATCATGGGGCCATTGCTGGCCCGGTTTGGAAAAGGTTATATACCCCGGCCCGGAGGAGATAAGATTGGACGGCGCCGGCTCGACATCCATTTTCAGGGTTTCGAAAAGCTGGGCGCTCGCTTTGTCTTCGACCACAAAGACAACTCATACCGGGTGGAAGGTGCCAGGCTGAAAGGTTCCTACATGCTGCTGGAAGAGGCCTCGGTTACGGGAACAGCCAACATCATCATGGCGGCAGTTAGAGCCCGGGGCAGCACCCGTATATACAATGCTGCCTGCGAGCCTTACATACAGCAACTCTGTCACATGCTCAACAACATGGGCGCCGATATTTCCGGGGTGGGCTCCAACCTACTGACCATACGCGGGGTCGGGGAACTGACAGGCTGCCACCACAACATACTACCCGACATGATTGAGGTAGGTAGTTTTATTGGTCTGGCCGCCATGAACCGCTCCGAGATCACCATCAAAAATGTGTCGTACGACAACCTCGGAATCATCCCCAGCTCCTACCGAAGACTTGGCATCGACGTGCAACGCCGGGGCGAGGATATATTCGTTCCCCGGCACGACCATTATGAGATCGAAACCTTCATCGACGGCTCCATCATGACCATCGCCGATGCACCCTGGCCCGGACTGACACCGGATTTGCTGAGTGTGATGCTGGTGGTGGCCACCCAGGCCAGGGGCAGCGTATTGATCCACCAGAAAATGTTTGAAAGCCGACTGTTCTTCGTCGACAAACTTATCGATATGGGAGCACAGATCATCCTCTGCGATCCCCACCGCGCCACCGTTATCGGTCAGGACCATCAAATAAGCCTGAGACCTACCAAGATGACCTCGCCCGACATCCGTGCCGGTGTAGCCCTGCTCATCGCAGCCCTCTACGCCGAGGGTACCAGCATCATACACAACATCGAACAAATCGACAGAGGCTATCAACAGATCGATCAACGCCTGGCCAGTATCGGAGCCGATATACAACGCCTCGACTGACCCCTGGGCTTGCCATATTAACACCCCGGTACTTGTTCCCATGTGTCAATTTGTCGTAAAACCCTATTTTGGCAAATTATTTGACCACGAAGGGTGGATTTATTTTTTGGAAATAAAATGGTTGGATATGAATAAAGAAGATAAAAATATGAAACGTCCATGACAAAATAATCATTAATATCACAAAAGGAGATGATTATTTTGTCATGGTAAGTTCCATATGACCAATTAATTAAATAAAAAAAGAACCATATGAAATCAGAGGAAAAAAAGCATAACCAGAACCTACATACAGAGCAGCAAGAAGAGAAAATGCAGCAGGAAGACCAGAAGCAGGAACAATCCAGCGATAATCAACAAGATACGGCCCAGGAGAAAGAAGAAACCTCCGCTCAGCAGCAAGAAAACAATCAGGAACAGGTAAAGGAAGAGCAGGCCGAAGAAGCTCAGGAAGAGAAAAAAGAGGGCATGGAAAAGGGCAAGAAGGAGGAGAAGAAAAAGAAAAAAGACAAAGAAAAGGCTGCGGAAAAGTCAGACAAAGAAAAACTGGCAGAGTTGCAGGATCGTTACCTGAGGTTGCAGGCAGAATATGACAATTATCGCAAGAGAACGCTGAAAGAAAAGATGGAACTCACCCGTTCAGCGGGTGAAGACATTTTAAAGGGCTTGCTGCCGGTGATGGATGACTTTGAGAGAGCCATCCAGTCCATTGATGAAGCCGAAGATGCAGAAGCACTTAAAGACGGTGTGCATCTGATATTCGGAAAATTTAAGGAATTCCTCAAACAGCAAGGAATCACAGAGATGGAATCGCAAGACCAGGAGTTTGATACCGACAAGCACGAGGCCATATCCAAAGTCCCTGCCCCCAGTGAAGAGATGAAAGGCAAGGTGGTGGACGTGGTCCAAACCGGCTATTACCTGAATGACAAAGTGCTCAGATATGCCAAGGTAGTGGTAGGGGAATAAATCAAGAACAAAGTGATCATTTATTTGAAAAAGGCAACTTTTTATGGCATCGCAGAGAGATTATTACGAAATATTAGGTGTATCGAAAGATGCTTCTCAGGATGAGATTAAGAAGGCTTATCGCAAGATGGCCATCAAATATCATCCCGATAAGAATCCGGGCGACAAGGAAGCCGAGAAGAAATTCAAGGAAGCAGCCGAAGCCTATGAAGTGTTGGGCAATCCCGACAAACGCAAAAAGTATGACCAGTTTGGCCATGCCGGCGTAAAAGGAGGTGCCTACTCCGGAGGTGGCGGCTTCGGCGGCGGTGGCATGACCATCGAAGACATCTTCGAGCAATTCGGCGACATCTTCGGCGGCGGATTTGGAAGTGCCTTTGGCGGATTCGGCGGCTTCAGCGATTTCGGCGGCGGTGGCGGCCGGCGCAGAACACGCCGCACCAGCAAAGGCTCCAACCTGCGGGTGAAAGTAACCCTCACCCTGGAAGAGATCGCCAAGGGCACCACAAAAAAACTCCGGGTGAACAAATATGTGCCCTGCGATGCCTGTAGCGGTACCGGTGCCGAAGGAGCGGATTCCTCTGCCTATTCCACCTGCTCGACCTGTAAAGGCACCGGACAGGTAACCAAGGTAGCCAATACCTTCCTGGGACAGATGCAAACCACCTCCACTTGCCCAACTTGCGGCGGTGAAGGAAAAACCATCGAGAATAAATGCTCCAAATGCTACGGCGAAGGCATCGTAAAAGGCAGTGAGGTGATCTCCCTCGACATACCCGCAGGCGTGGCTGAAGGCATGCAGATGACCGTCAGCGGAAAAGGCAATGCCGCAAGAAGGGGCGGCATTAATGGCGATCTGATCGTGCTGATTCAGGAAGAAAAACATCCCGAACTCATACGCGACGGTAATGACCTGATATACGGGCTTTATATAAGCTTCCCCAAGGCAACCATGGGCGGACCAGTGGAAATACCCACCCTGGAAGGTAAAGTCAAGATCAAGGTCGACCCCGGTACCCAACCAGGCAAGATCCTGCGGCTACGCGGGAAAGGCCTTCCTGAAGTCAATGGCTACGGCAAAGGCGACCTGCTGGTGAATATTAATGTATGGGTTCCCAAGAACCTCACCAGGGAAGAGAAGAAAATGATGGAGCAGATGGAACAGTCCGAAAACTTCAAGCCCAATCCAAACCAGTCGGATAAATCCTTCTTTGAAAAAATGAAGGCGTTTTTTGA
>JAGXLL010000132.1 GCA_018334675.1 Bacteroidales bacterium
AGTTTGCGGATGCGCTGGTGAATGGCGGCTCCGGAGATGCCACACTCACGGGCGATTTCAAGATAGGGTTTCCGGGCGTCATGGATCAGATAGGAGAGGATCTTCCTGTCGGTCTGATCCATCTTAATGGGTTTGTCCATATAGCTTACAGATTGAAAGTGAGTTTGCCGTAAAAATAACAAAAAACGGCAATATGTTCCAGGTTGGATGATTCATGTTGGACGTTCAACGTTTGATGTTGGACGGTTAACGTTAAACCTTCCACATTCCACATTCAACAATTCTTCAACTCTTCAACGTTCAACTTTCAACGTTCAACCTTCCAAACGTTCAACTTAGAGTTAGGATATCCTATCTATCAATGCCTTAGCGGCAATTTCCGGGCCTTTTCGTTCCATACCTTTGATGCCCAGCTGGGTACGGATTTGTCCTACGAAAACACCTTTTTCATAAAAGTGGTTGAAATATTGTCGGGCGATCTGCTGGTGCTGGTCCTTGAACTGTATGGGACCGAAGATGTTGGCAAAATAGGTGCTTACCAGCCCGGTAGTATTGGTGGTACCTTTGCTCATCACCTGTCCTTTGCTGAAAATATCCAGTGCTTTTTCCGGGTCTTCGATTTTTTCGATCACCGGATGGTTGTCGTCCACCTCTTCATAATTGTTGGCATAAAAAATGTAATCAATAGAGGTACCTTTCAAAATGGTGTTGTAGTATGCTACAGGAAGGATGATGCGGGCATTGGTCTGATGGGCATTGAGGATGATGGAGCGGTCGATCTGCCCGAAGGCATATCCCGGCTGCAGGTCGTCGAGGCGCAGGAAAGCTCCAATTTCGGTTCCAACTCCCTTGATATGGCCCTGGTCATCGATCTCAATGCTGCCCATGTCATCGGCTATGATAATAGTATCTGATATCAGGTCTTCACCCATGTCTTTATAGGCTTCGAGGGTTTCTGATTTGCCGGCTCCTGAATCTCCGATCATCAGCACAGAGGCATTTTTGCCGTTTTGCAGGGATATTTCCACCAGGGAGCCATGAAAGGGCAGGATGCCGTTGCGGATCTTAATGATGTTGTGCAGGGTCAGCACCATCTTTTTGAGGTATCCGAAATAACCGAACTCATCATCATTGGGGCAGGCACCTATCATGATGTCCTTTTCGCTGTCCTCATAGAACACGGTGGGTATCTCGGCCAACGAATCCAGTGCGTTTCCCGGCACCCCGTATAGATAGATCGCATCGGGCTTGCGGGTCAGGTCTTCGGCCGAGGCCAGTTCAAACAGGTTGCAGGCGGCAAAACCCAGCTCAAAGAACTTCTGGTGGAAATAGATGTGGATAATCAGGTTGCCTACTTTGGCCGGGTAGCTCAACCATTCATCGCTTTTTAGATCAACCAGATCCAATGGGTTTTCATTGGTCTCCTTGAATTGGCCCTTTCTCTTGTTCATGGTCGTATTCAAGATCAAGGGAGGATTCATCATGATCTGGTGGATCACCGGAATGTCTTTAAGTTTTTGATAGGAGGAGTGGTCGGTGAAAAAAGGATCCAGCGGAGAAGAAATGCAGGCAAACTCGGCTCCCGAATTGACTTGGCGGTAAGTCTTGGGATGACTGGAGATGATGTTCTCCGATATGTCCCGGTAGATCTTTCTTACCAGATGAGCCAGACGTTCCACCGTATCATGAAAGGTACGATAGGGCCTGTTTTCCAGGTCGAGATACTGAGAGTCGCAAATGATGTAGCGTTCGTATTCCCTCCAATAATTGTAGAAAAATTCCACCAGGCTGTTCAACAGATCGGGATGGTCCAGCAAGGCACCGGCATCGGGCTTGATCTGCCTGACTATATCTATGTGGTTGCGGGAAAGCAGCTCCAGCATCTCAATGAGGGTGTCGATTTGCTCCTGGGTATGTTCCAGCTGCAGGGTTTTCAGGTTGGGAGAGTTTTTATTTCGGAGTCTTTGTACACCACTGGATATGACGTCTCTGAAAAGATCGCTGTGTATCACCTCGGCTGCTGTATCGCACAACCGCCCTTTCGTTCTGATGATAACCTTCTCGCTGATTATTTTGTGATTGATCATTTCTTTTTTTTGAGGTTATTTATTTTAATTGCCTGTATATTTGCTTTATACAAGTATCCGGGAGCCCTTTCCCGGAAATATCCCGGTCTGTACGGCTTGCTTATTGCCGTTCATTCATCGGTACTAAATGAAACGATTCATTGTTTAAGGAAGCCTGTCATCAGACATTAAACACAAACTTCAAAAGTAAAAAATATTCAAACATATCGTGGAACAAAAATATGATTCACACGATTGATTTTTTATATGCCCCGAAACATGTTGATTGTCTTTATTTTGGAGGATGGTCGGATTTGACTTGTCTGCAGATGCAAGTATCAAACATTTACTGATGCGTTTTTTGTTTATGGGTGGAAAGGGAATGTAAATGCGGGCTTGTTTGATTCGAGTTCTGTTTATTGTTCATTTTTAGATTGATACCTGGATAGATGTTGTGACTTTCCCCGGGATAGGTATGAATGGATGGGTCATGAGATGAAGTTTATTAAAGCATTATGGGAAAGGTATATATGCTTTTAAGAGCAGGGGATAACGGGACATAGAAAACAAAAAAGCCTGAGCGTTAAAAAATAGTGCTCAGGCTTTTCAGTCTTATGATCATATCTGAAAAAGGGGCGGTTGGGTCAGGCTTCTGCTTTGGCTTTTCTTACCTCCTGAATGATTTCGGTGCCTCTGTAGATGGCTTTTTCGTTGACCGGGATCAGGTGGTGGTACCTTTCCGGCAGCGATTTCTTGAGGCCCTCCACGGCTTTTTCCATCTTCACGATGGGTTTGACCTTAAGGAATCCGCCCAGGACGATCATATTGAAGGTCTTGGTGGTTTCCATGCGGGCGGCCTCGGCAGCTGCATCGACACGATATATGTTGATATCCGTGCGTTCAGGATGGCGGGTGATGCCATTGCCGTCGTAGATAAGATAACCTCCGGGCTTCACGGCATTTTCAAATTTGTCCATTGACTGTTGATTCAGGATGATGGCCGTATCGAATTCGCTGATGATGGGTGAACTGATCCGCTCATCGCTGATGATCACGGAAACGTTGGCTGTACCTCCGCGCATCTCGGGACCGTATGAGGGCATCCAGGTCACTTCTTTGCCCTGGACAATGCCAGCATAGCAAAGGATCTTACCCATGGAAAGTACACCTTGTCCGCCAAAACCGGCTATTATGATTTCTTCACTCATGATGGATGTTTTTTGGTTTCAACAAATTATTTCTTTCCCTCTTCGGGCACTTTCAGGTCGCCCAGGGGGTAGAATGGAAGCATGTTTTCTTCAAGCCATTTGTTGGCATCATTGGGAGTCATTTTCCATCCTGAGTTGCAGTTGGAGACAATCTCAATGAATGACAGGCCTTTTTCCTGTTTTTGATACTCAAAGCCTTTGCGCATGGCTTTCTTGGTTTTCCTTACACCGGCAGGAGTATGAACTACCTGGCGGGTTACGTAGCAGGTACCCGGCAGTTGTGCCACCAGTTCGGTGATCTTAAGTGGGTTACCCATCTGCTGGATGTTTCTCCCGTAAGGCGTGGTGGATGATTTCATCTTTTCCAGCGTGGTAGGTGCCATTTGTCCGCCGGTCATGCCATAGATACCGTTGTTGATGAACACAATGGTGATGTTTTCACCCCGGTTGCAGGCGTGGATGGTTTCGGCTGTACCGATGGCAGCCAGGTCACCATCGCCCTGATAGGTAAAAACATATTTATCGGGCATGGTTCGCTTGATGCCGGTAGCCAGAGCGGGTGCCCTGCCGTGGGCGGCTTCCTGCATGTCAACATCCATGTAGTTATAAGCTAGTACGGAGCAGCCTACCGGGGCGATGCCGATGGTCTTATCCTGAATATCGAGTTCTTCAACGACTTCCATGAGCAACCGGTGTGCCACTCCATGGCCGCAACCCGGGCAGTAGTGGAATACCTTGTCGGTTAGCAGATGGGTACGGTCGAAAACCAGGTTTTCTTCCTGGATGATATCTTCGGTTTTGATTTGTTGTTCAGCCATATTAACCTCCTATGATTTTTGTTTTGAGGGCTTCAAGCACATCTTCGGCCGAAGGAATGATGCCGCCCATGCGTCCGTAATATTCTACCTGTACCTTTCCGTTTACAGCCAGGAGAACGTCTTCGACC
>JAGXLL010000052.1 GCA_018334675.1 Bacteroidales bacterium
CGCCTGGATGGGGATTACAGGCTGAACCTTTTTCTTTGATTCCTGCTGCGAGCAGCTTGTAAAGCCTGCAACAAATAAAATGCTGATTAATAATGTAATTTGTTTCATAGTGTGGTGAGGTTTCATACGCTTATCTTTTATTTAATGATTTGGCCGTATGGAACCTGCATGAAATAATCATGTCCTTGTTGTGTAAGTTCTTGGATGCAGGTTTCATAAGATTATATTTTATTTAATATTTTGGCCTTATGTAACTTACCATGACAAAATGATCATCTCCTTTTTTGATGTTAATAATTATTTTGTCATGGACGTTTGATATGATAAAATTAGATGGATGTTTTTGTTTGTCAGTTGTTTTTAATTGAATTGCATTTAGTGTAAATATTACACTTAATTATTCATTACAAGTATAAGAATTTTTATTCAAAAATTTTACTATCTATTTTTTCATCTGTTTATTTTTTAATTTTCAATGGTCGGATCGAACTTACACCGCTAAGGCGGGGACGTCTCATACTGCAATTTTTTTAATTCAATGAAGGGAGGTAACAGCAATCAGGCATACCTTTTCGATTGCGTCAATAGGAGATTTGGATTATGGTGTACGTTTTAGTACACATTTCAGCGCTTAGCGCAGCGCTAAGCGCTGAAGATATCGGTGAAGATATTTATGGCGGAGAGGAAAAGGCCGATCATCAGGATGATACGGGCCAGTTTGGGTCCGTAGCGAACGGCTACCCGGGTAGCGATGAAAGCTCCCAGCATATTGCCAGTGCCAACGATAAAGCCCAGCAAGAAGTCGACCTGATCATTTAAGATGAACACCCCGAATGCGAACAGGTTGTATATGAGTACGATGAACAACTTCAGGGCATTGGCTTTTATCAGGTCGGCTCCAGCCACAAACATCAGCGAGGCGATCAGAAAGAAGCCGATGCCGGCCTGAATGAAGCCTCCATATAAACCAATAAAGAAAAAGGTAATGATTTGAAGCAAGCCGAAACGGGTTTTGCCGGATCCTTCCTTTTTCAGCCATTTTTCGGGTTTGATCAGCACGAAAAGGAACATGACCACCAGCAAGACACCGATGATGTTTTCGAGAAGTTCTTTATCTATGGTGGAAGCCAGGAAGGCTCCCGGTATGGCTCCTGCTATTGCCGGGAGGGCCAGGTAGAATCCTTCTTTGTACCGGAACACCCTCATTTGCTTGAAGCTGCCGGTGGCTGTGATGTTTTGCATCAGCAGGGCCACGCGGTTGGTTCCATTGGCAATATTAGCGGGCAGACCGAGGAAGATCAGAAAGGGAAGGGTGAGCAGCGATCCTCCTCCGGCGAAGACATTGATGAATCCGGCCAGAAAACCGACTCCCATTCCGGCAAGCCATTGCCATTCAATCATAACAGGGAAGCTATCCATTCAAACACATGAAGCAGCTTGAGTGCCGAGGCGAATATCACGGTCAGCAGGATGTACCGGACATATCTTGCTCCCCAGGATACGGCGAAGCGGGAAGCTACAAAGGCACCAAGCATGTTGCCCACGGCCAGGATGAGTCCGATTTTCCAGTCGACCTGGTCATTCAGGAAGAAGATGGCCAGGGCGAAAGGGGTATATATTAATACGATCAACAGTTTCATGGCGTTGGCCCGCACCAGGTCAACACCGGCACCCAGCACCAGTCCGGCCAGGAGGAAGAGACCCACTCCGGCCTGGATGAAGCCGCCGTAGATGCCAATGACAAAAAAGATGACGAACTGAAGCATGCTGGGTTTGGCTCTCACCTGTCCGGCCTGGCCTTTGACCCACTGGGCGGGTTTGTAGAGGATCAAGAAGAACATGGCGATCAGCAGTGCACCTATCACCCTTTCCATGACCTGCTCATTGAGTTCAATAGCGATCTGGGCTCCCACCAGCGAGCCTATAACGGCGGGGGCAGCCAGCCACAGACCCATCCGGGTATCCAGAACTTTCTGCTGGCGGAAGCTGCCTACACCCACCACATTTTGAAGGAGGATGGCTATGCGATTGGTCCCGTTGGCCACATTGGCGGGCAAACCAAGGAACATCAGCATCGGCAGGGACAGCAACGAACCGCTTCCAGCCAGGGTGTTGATGAAACCGGCCAGAAAACCTACTCCGATAACCGCTAAGATCAAATACCATTCCATGCGAGAGGACTTACCATACAAGCAGAAGCCCACCGGAGGAACCGGTGGGCCAACCGCAATCTTCGGCTAGTAGTTAAACAGCGGATACTGGTTCATGGTCTCATGCACCTTCCACTTGACATCCCCGATGATGTTTTCGTCTTCAATATGGGTGATGATGTTATCGATGTATTCCACCACCAGTTTCACCTGGTCTTCCTTGAGGCCGCGGGTGGTTATGGCTGCTGTGCCAAGCCGCATACCGGATGCCTGCATGGGGGGACGGGAATCGAACGGCACCATGTTTTTGTTGATGGTGATGTCGGCTTTGATCAGGGTGTCTTCTACATCTTTACCGCTGACATCGGGCACTTTGGTCCGCAGGTCGATCAGCATGGAGTGGTTATCGGTGCCACCTGAGATGATTTTGTAGCCTCTGTTGTTGAACTCTTCGGCCATCACACGGGCGTTTTTCTGTACCTGCTGCTGGTACTCTTTAAAGGATGGCTCCAGTGCTTCGGCAAAGGATACGGCTTTGGAAGCGATCACGTGCTCCAGGGGTCCGCCCTGTGTACCTGGGAAAACGGCGGAGTTGAGAAGACCCGACATCTTTCTTACTGTGCCTTTTTTGGTTTTCAGTCCCCAGGGGTTCTCAAAGTTTTTGCCCATCAGGATGATGCCGCCGCGTGGCCCGCGCAGTGTCTTATGGGTGGTTGAGGTGATAATATGGGCATGTTCAAGGGGATTTTTAAGCAGGCCGGCAGCGATCAGTCCGGCCGGATGGGCCATATCTACCATCAGGAGGGCTCCTGCTTCATCGGCGATCTTTCTCATGCGCTGATAATCCCAGTCTCTGGAATAGGCCGAGGCACCACCGATGATCAGCTTTGGCTTCTCCTTGCGAGCTGTCTCTTCCATCTGGTCGTAGTCGACCAAACCCGTGTCTTCTTTTACACCATATGAAACAGCATGATAAAGCTTGCCCGAGAGGTTCACCGGTGAGCCGTGGGTCAGGTGACCCCCATGCGACAGGTCAAGGCCCATGATGGTATCGCCGGGCTTGAGAGTGGCCAAAAATACTGCAGCATTGGCCTGAGCTCCACTATGGGGCTGCACATTAGCATATTCGGCATTGAACAATTCCTTTATCCGGTCGATGGCCAGCTGCTCAGACTGGTCTACCACTTCACAGCCTCCATAATACCTTCTGCCCGGATAACCTTCTGCATACTTGTTGGTCATGCAGCTACCCATGGCTTCCAAAACCTGATCACTAACAAAGTTCTCGGAGGCAATCAGCTCTATACCATTGAGCTGGCGTTGCTTTTCCTGTTCAATTAAATCGAAGATCCTGGTATCTCTTTTCATACGTTGGTAAGTTTTGAATTTTATTTAGAACCGACAAAACCCACATTCCGGCAAATCAGAAGAGGGTTGGAACAATGTGGGTTCACATTTGGAAACAATTTCTGCCAAAAATACTGATTTAATCTATGAATTAAAAACGTTGGCAGATTTTTTACGGGACAACCATTTGCCGATGATTTTGGCTTGAAACCACCTTTCGGTGGCTGGTTCAGGTGCCGGCTCCGGGATGGGAAAGGGGCCAGCCTGCATTTCCTGCCTTTAGCCCCTGCCTTTTCCGGTTGCCAGGGCAGGAGGGGTTTATCAGCGTTGCTTGTGTTGTGGTTCCCCGTGGCATCTTTTATCAGCGGTTTTTTACCCTTTCCTATCCCGGCGAATGTGTGGTTTTTTCTTAAGATGAGTCTAGAACCCCAAATACGGTTGTCAAACCCTTTGAGGAGGCAGTTTCTTTTGGAATTATTTTTGATCGAATGGGCCAGGGGGTGGGAAAAGGGCAATCCCCTGTGGTATGCGAATTTTTTATTTGATCGGGAGATTGGGATGATTGAACCAATAGCCTGTTTTGTTGTACCCCCTATCCGGATCTGCTTTTTCGGTAGAGCAAGAAATCAAGTTTAAACCGCATATCAAACAAAATAATCAATATGAGAGAGAATACACTTTTGCCCGATTTTAACGCTGTAATTGATTTCCACCGTTTGACAGTGGATGATATAAAGGAAGCCACCCGCTTCGTGATGAAGCAGGCGGATGAGATGGTGGGGGAGATCATTGCTATCCCGCACGAACAGCGTTCCGCCGGCAATACCTTGTGGAGGTTTGATGATCTGCACAATGAACTGGAGAAGGCTCATGCGTCCATCTTTTTGATGGCCTATGTCCATCCCGATGGTGAGATTCGTGCTGAGAGCCTGAACAGCATCCGCGAGCTGAGCAAATATGAGAACAGGATCAATATGAACGTAGATCTTTATCGCTCGCTCAAGGAGTATTCGAAGCAGGCAGACACTTCCAATATGCGGGAGGCGGAAGTCAAGCTGCTGCGTGATGTGATCCGGGAGTTTGAGCAGAATGGTCTGGGTTTGCCTGAGGAGAAAAGGGCGCACATACAGAAGATTCAGGATGACATTGCGGACCTGGGTATCCACTTCGAGTCGAACATCAGCTCCTACCAGGATCATATCATACTCGGGGAGAGTGATATGGAAGGTTTACCTGAAGATTACAAGGAAGCGCGCCGGATGGAGGATGGGCGCTACAAGATTGATCTGACTTATCCTTCCTTTTTTCCTTTCATGAAGTATGCCGGGTCGGATGATGCCCGCCGGGAGTTATCCTATCGTTTCAAGAACATTGCTGCTGATAAAAATCTGGAGGTTTTGTCTGATCTGTTGAACAAGCGGAAAGAACTGGCTAAGATGCTGGGTTATTCGACCTTTGCTGAATATCAGCTTGAAAACAGGATGGCAGAAAAGCCTTCCGTTGTGTGGGATTTTCAACAGGCCATACGCCAACGTGTCAGGGATAAAGCCGAGGAAGATTATAACCTGCTGATGGAGAAGAAGAAGGCCTACAAGGGTTCGGCATCAAGGGTATATTCATGGGAGAATGCTTATTACAGAACCCTTTTGCTCAAAGAAGATTACCATGTGGATGATGAGCAGGTCAAAGAATATTTTGAACTGGACCGGGTTATCCGAGGGTTATTTGATGTGGCCGGGCAATTATATGGCATCCGCTTCCGGGAAATAGATCAGCCACCCGGATGGCATAAAGAGGTGCGTATGTTTGAAGTCTCCCAGGATGATCAGGTGATCGGGCGATTTTTCCTGGATCTGTTTCCCCGGGCCGATAAGTTCAATCATGCGGCTTGTTTTACCATGATACCCGGCAAAGAAACTTCCCAGGGCTATCAGAAGCCTCTGGCCAGTTTGGTGACCAACTTTCCGCGTGCAACAAAAAATACCCCCTCGTTGTTGACCCATTCCGACGTGGTAACGTTCTTTCATGAATTTGGTCACTTGATGCATGATCTGCTCACACAGGCACCTTTTTCGGCCCAGTCAGGAACGAGCACTAAGCGGGACTTCGTGGAGGTTCCCTCGCAACTGTTCGAGCACTGGGCCTGGGAATATGAGTCGCTCAAACGCTTTGCGGTACATTATCAAACCGGTGAGGTGTTGCCCGAAGAATTGCATCAAAAGATGGTGGATGCCAAAAATTTGGGCTCGGGCCTGTTTACTCTGCAGCAGATCTTTTACGGTATGCTCGACATGACTCTTCATGATCGCTATGATCCGGATCGGGACAGCCAAACCACGACTGATATTGTTTCGAAGCTGCAAAATGAGATCACTTTCTTTGAATACATGCAAGGGACTCATTTTGAGGCCGGCTTTGGCCACCTTTATGGTTATGCGGCCGGATATTACGGTTACTTATGGTCGAAAGTATATGCCGAAGACATGTTCTCCCTGTTCAGGGAGAAAGGAGTTTTATCAAAGACCGCCGGCAATAAGTTCCGAAGATCGGTCCTGGAAAAAGGTGCTTCGCAGGAAGAAAAGAATATCGTCAGGTCTTTCCTGGGCAGGCAGGCACAGTATGATGCCTTCCTGCAATCGATCGGTGTGAAATGACCTGCGATTAACCGGGCCCGACTGGCCAAAGAGTCCAAAATAAAATAATTTATGTTTATAGATCGTTTATTATTAACAAATTAGGAGGCAATTATGATACACAATACGAAAAGCAAATTTCTTATTTGGATGAGTCTTCTCTTTACCCTGCTGTTGTTTCTGCCTTTTGGATTAAAGGCCCAGCAGGATATCCAGGAAGAACTTTTTCAGCGTGATTCCCTGATAAACAGAATCGGGAAACAGAATATCGATACTTCTTATATCTACCAATGGAATGAAGATTCCAGCCGTTGGGACTTGTTTGGAAGGGACCTGGAGTTTTACCAGGAGAATCAAAAGCTTCTGGCCGTGCTTGAACAAAAATGGCAGCCCGGTAAGCTTGACTTCATCAATAACAAAAGAACCATTAAGTCCTACGGCAATAAAGGGCAGGTAGTTGAGTCGCTCCAGCAGAGCTGGGATTCGCTTCGCCAGGAGTGGGTCAATCTTAGGTTGAAAACCATTACCTACGATACTAAGGGCAACAAAAGCGAGATCCTGCATCAGGAATGGAGAAGAGCTGTGGGCAGATGGGTCAGCACCACGCGCTACCTGATTGAATATAACCGCATGGGTGAGAAGAGCAATATTGTGATCCGCTCTTATAATTCCGGAACAGATAACTGGATCAATTACCAGCGCTACCTGTTTAGATACGATGATGGTTATGGCCCACCTGATGAGGCCCTTGTGCAAAACTGGAACCGGGAAGCCAAGCAATGGCAGAAACAGGGGCTCTATAGCATGCGGTATAACTTCCGGGGTCAAAAAACAATGGAAAGCAGGGCCACATGGAATGAAAGTCTTAGCGAATGGATCAACGGCCTGCGTTATCGTTTCAGTTATCAAAAGAAGAATAAAACCGGTCAAATCCTGCAGCGCTGGGATTACAGCACAAAGCAATGGTACAATGCCGAGCGGAAGAAGTTTAAATACGATGAAGCGGACGAGGTGAAGGAAGAATTGACTTATAGGTGGAATGACTCTATCGATCAGTGGGAATTAAAAAACAGACTGCTCTACTCGAAGAAAAAACCTGAAATACCTGAACAAATGAGCAAAGATACGTCCAACAACAGCAGCTCATAATTCCTTGTTTAAGAACATAGAATAAACATTCAGCCCGGGTTTAGCTGTGGCTGAATGTTTATTTTTTCCAGGAAATTTTTATTCATGAGGGCATAGAGCGCGACTTTTTGTTTACTATTGCACCTCATTGATTAAACAAAATGTAGCCCTGGTTGTTTTTCCACTGAAAACTTCAATTATCGCCCTTTTAAGCATTGAAAAATAAAAATTGATTCCTGTTGGAAAGGAGCTTGTAGGATCTGCGGAATGATGATTTGGCAGAGCAATAAGAAGAGATTCTTTGGTCCGCCGTTCTGTTTAATGATCCTTGATTTGGTTATGGATCAGGGAGCATTGCTCAGGGCTGAACCCCGCAAGAAATAAGGAACCACTGCAACGGTCTATGAAAAGACAAAGACATCTTTCAGCATTATTGGCTTTGCTGGTTATGAGCATATCGGTAGCTGCACAACCTGGTAAGGGGGTCATTGAAGGCAGGGTTTATAATGCCCAGAACAATGAGCCAGTGCCCTTTGCCAATGTGGTGCTTTGGCAGACCACCACAGGTTCGGTATCCAACTATGACGGAGAGTTCAAGTTTACGGGTCTGGAACCCGGTTATGTCAAGCTGAAGGTATCGTCGGTGGGTTATGAGACTTATGTGACCGAATCATTCATGGTTACCAATGCCAAGCCGGTATTTCTGGAGATCCCTTTAAACGAGAAGACCGAGCAGCTACAGGAAGTTGTGGTGCGGGCTTCTCCTTTCAGGCTGGATAAGGAAAGCCCTGTTTCTTTGCGTCGTATAGGGGTGGAAGAGATTGAAAAGAGCCCCGGTGCCAACCGGGATATATCGAGGGTTATACAATCTTTCCCCGGGGTGGCTTCGGGTGTTTCATTCCGCAATGATGTCATTGTGCGGGGAGGAGGTCCCAGCGAGAACAGTTTTTATCTGGATGAGGTAGAGATACCCAATATCAATCATTTTGCCACGCAGGGTGCTTCGGGCGGTCCGGTTGGCATCATCAACGTCGATTTTATCCGGGAGGTGGATTTCTATTCAGGTGCCTTCCCTGCCAACCGGGGTGGTGCATTGAGTTCTGTGTTGGATCTCAAGCAGATAAACGGCAACAAGGAGCAGGTTGAGCTACAGGGTGCCATCGGAGCTTCTGAGGCTTCATTGACCTTCGACGGCCCGCTCAGCGACAACACCACCTTTATCTTTTCAGCCCGGCGGTCCTATCTTCAGTTGCTTTTTGATGTGCTGGGTCTTCCTTTTCTTCCCACTTTCAACGATTTTCAGTTTAAATCGAGAACACGTTTCGACGAAAAAAATGAGCTTAAGCTGATCGGACTGGGAGCCATCGATGATTTTGAGCTGAATACCGATGCCGATGACACCGAATCGCAGCGTTATATCCTGGACTTTATTCCAGTCAATACCCAGCGCAATTATACTGTAGGGGCTGTATATAAGCATTATCGAGATAACGGTTATGATACCTATGTGTTGAGCCGCAACTTTCTGCGAAACAGATCTTATAAGTACCAGAACAATACCGAAGTGGATTCCCTCAAGCGACTGGATTATACTTCAGATGAGGCAGAGAACAAGTTCAGATATGAACGCACCCTACTGACGGATGGATACCGCGTCAATGCCGGAGCCGGCCTGGTATATGCAAATTATTCCAACAGCACCTTCCGCAGGTCCTTTTTGTCGGGAGGGGTCAGGACCATTGATTATACCACCAACCTGGATCTTTTCCGGTGGAATGTATTCGGGCAGGTAAGCAAGAGTTTTTTTGAAGGGGACCTTTCCCTTTCCCTGGGTTTTCGTGCCGAGGCCAACAACTATTCTTCGAGTATGAGCAATCTGTTCGATCAGGCTTCCCCACGCTTTTCCCTTGCCTATCAGTTTGCCCCCCAGTGGTCATTCAGTTTCAATACCGGCCGGTATTATCAGCTGCCGCCCTATACCACCCTGGGCTATGGCAATGAGCAAGGGGAGCTGCTTAACAAGGAGAACGGCCTCAAGTATATCTCAGCGGATCATTTGGTGGGAGGTTTCCAGTATTTGCCCAATGAGCAGTCGAAGATCAGTCTGGAGGGGTTTTACAAGAATTACAATGACTATCCTTTCTCCATGGATGATTCCATCTCCATTGCCAATAAGGGTGCGGATTTTGGTTCTTATGGCGATGAACAGGTCCGGTCTGTTGCCGAAGGCAGGGCTTATGGGCTGGAGTTGTTGTTTCGTCACCAGGATCTGTTTGGTTTGAACGTGGTCCTTTCGTATACCTATGTACGCAGTGAATTCCGAGGGATGAATGATCAGCTGAAGGTGACCGGTAGTTTTATTCCCACTACATGGGACAACCGCCACCTTTTAAATCTCACTGCCACAAGGGAATTCAAGAATAACTGGCAGGTAGGCCTCAAATGGCGATTTGTAGGTGGACCTCCGTATACTCCGCTCGACCGGCAGAAGTCTTCGCTGGTCGCTGCGTGGAATGCCCGGGGAAGGGCTTATCCCGACTACGACCGGCTGAATGAGAAAAGGCTGGAACCTTTCCATCAGCTGGATTTGCGCATCGACAAGCAGTTTTTTTTTGATAGATGGTCGCTCATGTTGTACCTGGATGTGCAGAATGTGTATAATTTTTCGGCCGATGAACCGCCGGTACTCATCCGGGAGACGGGAACTGACGGCGAACCCCTGGTGGATCCCAACAACCCGAACCGCTATGAGTTGGAAAGGCTGGAAGTGGAAGAATCCGGCAACATCCTGCCTTCGGTGGGTATAATCGTTGAATTTTAATAATACACTGAGATATGAGTAAATATAATCCGTTGAAGATGCCGCACGTATTCACTGCCATCGTTCTTATGGGCAGCCTCCTTCTTATGGGAAACAGCCTTTTTTCGCAGGAGCAGCCATCTGTTGACGAAAAGATCCAAACCAACCTTCATACTCCAGGCACCGTGCTTGAGGTTGAGTTTAAGAAAGGACTGGAGCATTATTATCCACTGATGGCCATTTGGGTAGAAGATATGCAGGGGCGGTATGTGCATCCCCTTTACATTGCCCGTAGCATGGCTAAAGGGGTCTTCAGCCATGCCCAATACCAGGATGGAGCGTGGGAGGCAGGAGAGAAAAAGATTCCCTCTGCACTGCCATACTGGCTTCATAAACATAATATTCCGGGCCCCGACAGCCTCTATATACCCACTCCCGATCATCCCATTCCCGATGCCTATAGCGGAGCCACTCCCACCGGCAGTTTCGTTCTGAAGACGGTGGTGGCAGATACGGTAAAAAGCCCTTTCCGTGTGCTCTTCGAGATCAATCAATCCTGGGACTGGAATCAACATTGGTACAACAGCAAATACCCGGGCAATGAAGAGTACATGAAGTCAGCCCAACCAGCTTTGGTTTATGAAGCGCGGGTCGATACACAAATGCCCGGTAACAAGATCATGATGAAACCCATTGGCCACAGCCATCCCTATGGCGCTAGCGGAGAATTGTTTGAAGATCTGTCTACACTGACTACTGCCCGGGAGATTGCCGAAAGAATCGCTGTGCGGGTGCTTTCCAAATCAGAATGAAGGGAATTATTGGTTCAATCCTTTCAGGGGCAAGGTTGCTTCTTCTTCAACCTTTTTTAAGATGTAATCACGGGCATGCTTGCTGTTGGGCATGATGAAATCCGGACATGTACCCGTCTTTCTGTAAGTCTGGTAACGTACGCAATCCTTATATCTGCCTGTGCTGCAATAAATCATCTTGTAAACATTGTCTTTTTCAGGGCCCTGAAGGATCTTATCCTGAAAAAGCTCACAAATAGCTGACTTTGGACAAAGGGCCGTGGTGTAGTCATTCATGGAGCAACGCACATTGATTTAATGATTAAAGGTAACAGAATTCAATAAACCTTCAGAGGCGAATTATTAAACGCAATGATTGAATCAATGAGCGGTGAATTTGATGATTAACCGTTGAAATTTTGATTGGGGTGTTGAAGGATGGCTTCCAGATCGCCCGGAGTATCAACCGGATGGTTCTCATGCAGGGTAATGGCCGTTTTGATCCGGTAACCATTCTGAATCCATCGGTTTTGCTCGAGCGACTCGGCAAGCTCCAGCGAAGAAGGGGCCAGACGGGTGATTTGCCTGAGAATATCTGTCCGGTAAGCATACAAGCCAACGTGCTTCATGAAAGGATAATGTTGGATCCACTGGTTTTTGTCCTGGTTTCGGATGAAAGGTATGGGCGAGCGGCTAAAGTATAGGGCATGGCTGTCCTGGTCGGTGACCACCTTGGGGAGGTTTTCATTGAAGATGTCATTATTTTGGTCGATGGCTTTTATAAGGGTTGCAATCTGGGTTTCCGGTGCAGAGAAGCAGCTCATTAACTCCCGCAGTTGTTCCGGCTGTATAAATGGTTCATCGCCCTGCAGGTTGATCACAACCTGGAAGTGTTTGCCGCTTTCCTGCTCAATATGATCCAGGGCCTCCCGCACCCGGTCTGTGCCGCTTGTATGTTCGGCTGATGTCATCACACAGTGACCACCAAACCGGCTGACAGCCTGTTCGATACGCTGATCATCGGTGGCAACCCATACATGTTCCAATGCCTGACGCGCCTGCAGGTATACCCGCTCAATCATGCTTTTGCCCCGTATATCGGCCAGAGGTTTACCCGGAAAGCGCGTAGAGGCATAACGGGCCGGTATGATGGCAATCCATTTTTGCGTTGGGTAAGCTGGGTCGGGGGATTTCATAGTTTTATGACTTAATGACAGTGAAATAGAATGGTCTATAATACGTTAGATAAAAGGAGGTTAAAATTAAGAAAAAATCAAATAAAATTGTAATTTTGTCATATTCTATCAGACAAGTCATGATATAAAAAGAGAAGGTGTGGATGGATATTCAATCAATCAAACAACGTTTTGGGATTATTGGGAACAGCCCGCAACTCAACCGGGCCATAGATACCGCCCGACAGGTGGCTCCTACAGATCTGTCGGTGCTGATCACCGGGGAAAGCGGCAGCGGAAAGGAAGTATTTCCCCAGATCATTCATCAGTTCAGTACCCGCAAACACGGCAAATATATCCCGGTCAACTGTGGTGCTATACCTGAAGGTACCATCGATTCAGAATTATTCGGTCATGAGAGAGGCTCCTTTACCGGGGCCCACGAAAGCCGCAAGGGTTATTTTGAGGTGGCCGACAAAGGCACCATTTTTTTGGATGAAGTGGCTGAATTACCTCTTTTCACTCAGGTAAGGCTGTTGAGGGTGCTGGAGACCGGAGAGTTTTTTAAGGTTGGATCTTCCAGGGTCCTTAAAACGGATGTAAGGCTTATCGCAGCCTCCAACGAGGATCTGGTCAAGACCATCCAGGAGAACCGGTTTCGCGAGGATCTGTATTACCGGCTCAACACAGTACCCATTATCATACCCTCATTGAGGGAGCGGGGTGAGGACATCGTCTTGCTTTTTAAGAAGTTTGCCACCGATTTTGCCGAGCATTACCGGATGCCGCCCATCAAGCTGACCGACGAGGCGCGCGAGATCCTGCTCAAATACCGGTGGCCCGGCAATGTGCGCCAACTTAAGAACATCACTGAACAGCTCTCGGTCATTGAACAGAAAAGACTGGTGGATGCCGAGACCCTCAAGAGGTACCTGCCCGATTACAACATCGATAAGCTGCCGGCACTTTACAGACAGGCTGTCGATGAGAAAACCTTCTCCTCGGAGCGGGAGATCCTTTATAAGATTCTTTTTGACATGAAGGGCGACATCAACAACCTGAAGAAACTGGTCAATGAGATCATCGAGAAAGGAGCAGACGTAGACCAGGTGCAAAAGGACAATGAGAAGCTGATGCAGAGTCTGCACCATAACACCTCCGACTATATAGAGAGCCCGCCTGAACCAGAGAAGCAGGAAGCGCCTGTGCAGCAAAAACCAGAAGACAGTCCTGCCATACAGGATACGGAGGAATATGTAGAAGAATCGCTCTCCTTGCAGGACAAGGAGATAGAGCTTATACGTAAGGCCCTGGATAAGCACAAGGGTAAGCGAAAATATGCGGCCCAGGAGCTGGGTATTTCTGAGCGCACCCTCTACAGAAAGATTAAGGAATATAATTTGGAATAGGATGAAGATGAACCTGAAAAGCCTTTTTTTGCTCTCGGGCCTTCTTTTGCTGGCTCAGTGCAGCGTACAATATTCCATGGGAGGTGCCAACATCAAACCCGATGTGAAGACCATCTCCATTGCGGATTTTCCCAACCGGGCTCCCGGGGGCCCGGCTGATCTGGGTCAGTATTTCACCAATGAGATGAAAGACAAGTTTCAGTCACAAACCAACCTGACTTTTGTCGATGATCGGGGCGATCTGAGTTTCAGCGGAGGCATCACGGATTATCAAACCCGTCCCGTCTCAGTGGGGGGCGACCAGACGGCCAATCAAACCCGGCTGACCGTCACTGTGCACGTGAAATTCGATAACCGCAAGCATCCGGAAAACAGTTTTGAAACAGATTTTTCCCAATATGAGGATTTTGATGCCAACAGTAGCCTCTCGGAAATGGAAAATGAGCTTGTAGAAACGATCAGTGAAAAACTCATCGATGACGTTTTCAGAAGAGCCGTCGTAAACTGGTAAGACTGGGATATGGTAACCGAAGACATGATCAAATATCTGGAGAATCCACAACAGCTCAATGACTACAGCCTCTCGGAGTTGAGGGCCCTGTTGCGCAGGTATCCCTATTTTCATACGGCGCATGTGCTTTTTCTGTTGAATCTCAAGAATATTAACGATCCACGGTACAGAGAATTTTTGAAGCAATCAGCCGTTTATATTAAAGACCGGGATAAGTTTCTGCGTCTGGTGAATCAGCTTGAGGGTTCCCGGGATGTTAAGCAGGCAGAGGGATCTTCCGGGAAAGGTCAAGCCTCTGATGAGCCGGCGATCCGTCAAGCGGCCCTGCAGGGAAATGCCGGGGAAGATGCCCGGGAAAAATCAACCGAAAAAGATAAGCCGCGAACCACCGTCAGGGAGGAGCAGACAGGAAAAGCTGTTGAAGGCCGGAGAGACAAGGATTTCTCCACGGAGTATCTGAGAAGCCGTATTGCAGAAACGCTCTCAGAACAGAAAGGAGATGCCGGAGATCGGGATAAGAGATCACCCGAGTTGGGTTCGGATTTTTTTATCATCGATAAGGTCTCCCAGGTGGAAGAGAAGATGGCCCGACGCCTTAGGAAGAAGTACCAGGAGGAGACCCGGCAGAAGCAGGATGCCCGTAAACAGGACGAAGCGGATTCCGACCTCTTTGAGCTCGATAGCTCTGCAGGCGCTGAACTTAGGCAATCAACAACCAGGGATGAGACTGGAGGAGAGGATCAACCTGAGCTCAGGAAAACCGACAATACAGCTCAGTCAGGAGATCCATCTGCCGGGCAGGGACAGCCAGGCGATAAACAAAAAAAATCAACAGCCAACAAGGAGGTGTTCCATTTTGGAGGTGAATATTTCTCGGAAAAGGAATATCGCAGGAATCAAGAGGCAGCCCGGAAGGAACAGAGCGATCTGATCGAGCAGTTTATACGCAAAGCCCCTGAAATGGGGAACATCACCCCCTCGGAGAAGGACAACCAGGATATCTCTGAGGAGAGTGTGGAGGAAAAGGAGGATCTGGCCTCAGAGAAGCTGATTAAAGTATATATCCAGCAAGGCTATTATAAGAAAGCCATTGAGGCTTATGAAAAATTAAGTTTGAAATATCCAGAAAAAAGTGATTACTTTGCAGAGCAAATTAAAAAACTGAAACCGTATATTCATAAACAAAAAAAATAAAACGCCCTATGTATTTACTAGTCTCCGTGTTGATTATCATTGTCAGTGTCCTGATGGTACTGATCGTGCTGGTTCAGAATTCCAAAGGAGGGGGACTGGCTTCCAACTTTGCCGGATCGAATCAGGTAATGGGAGTTAGAAAAACCGCGGATTTTCTTGAGAAAGCAACCTGGACCCTTGCCGTCACACTTTTGGTGTTGAGTCTGCTGGCAAGTATGACCATTCCCAGGCAAACCACCCAGGAGCGTTCCAAGATAGAGCAACAGATTGATGAGGCTGTTGATCCTTCCCAGATGCCTTCTTTCCCCACCTCTATGCCGGAAGATCAGCAGGGCGGACAACAACAACAGCCGGCTGAGCAGCCCCAGCAGCAACAACCTGCTCAGAATCCGCTGAATCCCGAAGAATAAAAATACACTGTCATCCTTAAGGATGAAAAGGTGTCAGCTTGTCATGAATCAGGCTGACACCTTTTTTTATGTCAGTAAGTCCGCCTGCAGGTAGCAGCGTGATCTTACAAGATTCCCCTTCCCAATTCACTGTTTATGCCTGTTTTAAGCATCCGTTCCAATCCTGTGGTGATAAGATTTGTCGGCTTTGGCACAAAATATGATAGGAACCCATACGAGATTGTAAGTGTAACCTCAAAAACAAACAACCATGAAGCATAAACCACTAAAAGACAGAGTTCTGATAGAACCCTTCGAGGCTGAAGAAAAAACTGCCAGCGGTATTATCATACCCGACTCTGCCAAGGAAAAACCTCAGAAAGGAAAAGTTGTTGCGGTAGGCGACGGTAAAAAGGACGAACCCATGACGCT
>JAGXLL010000053.1 GCA_018334675.1 Bacteroidales bacterium
CTGATGGATATCCGTCATGCCCAGTGGAGATGGGGCTACATAGCCAACAGCCACGGAGCTCCTTTTCACTCTCCCATCGAGTGCCTCCGGGTATACAATACAGCCATCGGCATCGCCCAGGATGCCCGTCTGAAACTTTCGCGCATTCTCGCCAACCTTGGCTACAACAAGGACGTACCGGTACCCGATATATCCACCAAGGCCAAAGCCCAGGAGGTGGTGGGCCTGGATATGGACAAGCTTGACAGGCAGAAAGAGAAGTTTATGGAAGAAGTGGTGCCCCAATGGGAAGAAAAAGCCCGCGAAAGAGAACAGACCTATGATGTGAAACAGCTTAGCAATTAAATTAGACAGAATTAGACAGCGCTTAGCGCAGCGCTAAGCGCTGAAATATTCCTGTCTAATTTTCATCCAGCTTTTTCAGGATCATCTCGATGGCCTTATTCAGTTGCGGATCCTGGTTCCTCAGGCGGTTCTTAAAAGTGTTGTTCACACGGATGTCGGGCTTGACGCCGGTCATCTCCAGGTCTTCTCCTTCCAGGGTGTAACAGCCCCAGGCGGGCAGCCGGGTATAGGAGCCGTCGACCATTCTTTTGCCTGAAGTGAAGATGATCCAACGGTAGGTCTCGGTGCCTACCACTGTGCCCAGGTTCAGGACTTTGAAACCGGCGGCTGTCATCTCTGCATCGCTCAGGCTGTGTTCATTGACCAGCATCACAATGGGTTTGCCGTTCGGGGCAAAATTGGGCTGCGGCTCCATGGTGCTTCCCCTGAACTTCCACTGAAGATAGGGGCGCTGAGAGAGGAACTGCAGCACATCATCGTGCACGTTGCCACCCCGGTTGTAACGCAGGTCGAGGATCAACGCGTCGCGGTGCAGCGTCTCGGTGGTCATGTCAATAAGAAAATCCTCCAGGTTCGAGCTTCCCATAGCCTTCATATACACATAAGCTACCTTCTTATCGGTCTTTTCATCCACCATCTCCTGTTTTCCGGCGATCCATTTATCGTACAGCAGGCCATTGAAACGGCCGGAAGAGACCGGGTGCACCTTCACCTCAAATTGCTCCTCGCCGCGTCGGAATGTCAGGCTCAACTCTTCGGGCATCTCGGCAAAAGTCAGGTAGGCGTTGCGGTTGCTTTGTACCTCTACTTCCCGGCCATCAACCGCCACCAGGCGGTCGCCCTCTTTCAGCTGTTGACTGGTGTTATCCAGCGGGGAATGCGCCACGATTCGTTCCACACTCCATGGCTTTTCCTGGTCCCATACGATACCCGTGGCAGCTGTTTTTAAAGAGTAGTAGGTTTCTTCTTCCTCACCCGAGGAATAAAATCCCAGGTGGGAGGCATTCAGCTCACC
Source organism: Bacteroidales bacterium (assembly GCA_018334675.1). Lineage (GTDB taxonomy): Bacteria > Bacteroidota > Bacteroidia > Bacteroidales > UBA12077 > JAGXLC01. The sequence goes on from JAGXLL010000053.1 coordinate 1,361, forward strand.
CAGCATGTCATTGAACAGGGTTCTCAGGTTGGCCCGGGTTTGAACGTGTGGCAGGAATGCCTCATATTTGTCGCGCATCGCTTCCCAGTCCACCCCATGGAAATCCCCGTCATAAAAGTTTTCCTGAAGCGTGGCCCAGTTTTCATAGAACATCTGTTCGAATTCATCCTGCAGTTTTTTGCTGAAGCGGTGGCGGATATTGATTTTCTCGGTCTTGTTGCTTTGGGTGTTGATCTTGTGGATGTTGCCGTTGGAAAGGGTATAGTAATCTTTTTTGGCCCGGATGATGCCCTCAAAGCGGCCCTCGCTGATTTTTTCGGTTTTGTTGTCCTCAAAGGGCCGGATCTCCATCTTCCACAAACCGTTGTCTCCATCGTGGTCTGAGGCGAATAGCACCAGGGTATGGTCTTTCTCCTTATAAACGTGGGGATCATATTGCTCGGGTGCTTTTACCTGTAAGGGATCCCACCGGTTTTTTAAATTTTCCAGATCCAGGCGGATTTCAGGGGCCAGTGTGTCCTCTTTATCCTCGCTTGCGAACATCCGGTTATATTGATCAGAGCTGAAGTCCTGCTGGAATTTGTAGAGGGGCAGCCGGTATATCCTGCTGTTTTCTGTTCCCCGCGGGAAGGAAGCCTGAAAACGGTCGGAGGCCAGGTAGATGTATTTGCCGTCGGGCGACCAGAAGGGTGAGCGTTCGGTAACACCCGAGCGGGTGAGGTTGTAAGTCTGATCGCTGTTCAGGTCATAAATGAAGACGTCCTCCTCGAAGTTGCGGTAGGCGGTGTAAACGATGTATTGATCGTTGGGGCTAAAGCGGGGCCCGGACCCTCTGAACCAGAAGTCATCTTCTGCCAGCCGGCGGGTCTTGAAATCCTCCATGCTCATAAGCATCAGGTCATTCCTTCCCCGGATATAGGCCGCCTGTGTTTTTTCATGGTTCATCTCTACCAACCGGTGGGTTTGGCTTTTATGGGTGAGCTGCCGGGGGTTGCTTTCTCCTTCTGCGGCTATGGTGAATAAATTGGCCCATCCCTTGAGGGTTTGAGTAAAAAGCAGGTTTTTGCTGTCTTTCATCCACTGCACCTCAATAACCCTTTCCCCTTGATCGGTTGGCATCTCACGGATGAATTTGCCTTCGGGATCGGAAACAAACAACCGCCCTCTGGTGACAAAGGCCAGTTTTTTGTTGTCGGGCGAGACATCAAAGTCGGTGATGTGGCCCTCAACCTGAAAATCCTTGCTGGTGGTAAGTGCATCATGCCGGTAAAGATGCATGTTCAGGGGCCGTGTTTGGCCGCTTGCCACATCATAGAGATGGGGTTGATAATTCCTGGTGAAGACGATCTTTTCCCCGTTGGCGCTTACCCTGGGGCGTCCTGTTGAAGCGGTGAATCCGGTGAGCCGCTCTTTCTTGTTGTTTTTAAAGGTATACAAGTTGTACTCACCGTTCCATTGATCGCTCACAAAATAAATGTTCCCGTTGCGGTCGATCGTGGGCCACATATCTTTGCCTTCATAAGAGGTGTGTTCCCGGTATTCCTTTGTACCGGGGTTATAGCTTTTGATGTCGGGGTTGTGGGCGCCCCGGTATTTTTTTCGCTGGGGGAAACGGTAACTTTCCCATGATTCGGTGAAATAAAGCGATCCCTCGTCGGGATGCTCCACCATGTGGTGGGGGGTATTAAAATAGTTGTTGAACAGGCGTGCCGGTGTGCCTCCCTGGTGTGCGATCCGAAAAGTGGTGAACTGGTTGTAGCGTTCGGATGTAAAATAGATGGATTGGCTGTCCCACGACCAGCTTTCCGGATGGTCGTCGGCATCGTGCCAGGTGAGCTGTTGTATGTCGCCCCCATCCACCGGCATGACATATAGGTCGGCATTGCCATTTTGGGTGGAGGAGAAGGCGATCCATTTGCCATCGGGCGAGAAGCACGGATGACTTTCTATCCCTTCCATGGCCGTCAGACGGTAGGCTTTGCCTTGCCGGGTATCTGCCTGCCACAAGTCATTTTCATAAGTGAAAACCACCGTGCTCCCATCCGGGGAGAGGCAGGGGTGGGTGATAAAGTGGAGGTTCTCTTGTTGTTGGGCTCCGCTTGCAAAAGGAAGCAGAAGCACCAGCCATAGTGTAAAAGAAAAGGGTTGCAGCTTCATGGTCGTTGGCTTTTAATTTGTTATCTTGGATAGATTTTATATGCGGGGGTTTAAGTTATGAAAAAAAAGGGAACGACGTATCTGTTTGTATGTCTGGCCAACATGAACCGCAGCCCTGCTGCGGCGATGGTGATGGAAGGCCTGGCCCGGAACCGGAGCCTGCCCATAGAGGCTGTTTCGGCAGGCGTATCCCCGATGGCCCGCCGCCCTGTGAGCCGGGACCTGGTTTACCGGGCTGATTTGATCTTTGTGATGGAGGATTATATGAAGCAGTCCATCCTCAGAGATTACGATGTGCCCGAGGGAAAGATCATCGTTCTGGATATTCCGGATATCTATGAGGGGGATGATCCGGTGCTTGTCGCCCAGCTCAGGGAACGCCTGAAACCCTATGCTTAGCCCTGGAATGTTTCCCCGCTTGATTGATTTTTTTACTTTTCTTAAGATAAACCACGCAGATGATTTGAGCGTTTCTATAATGAGGGATTTTAATTATTGCTGAATGATCATTAAATTGATCTGTTCATGCATCGTTTCTTTGGGCGTCGAACCTGTATGTTTCATCAACGAACAATGGGAAGTTTATGAATAAAGGCTACAAAGGAGTGCCAATAAATTTAAGAAAAAAGGCTGATTATGAAATATGCCGTTGAGCTGGGAAAACCTTTTGGAATCCGGGTTTCGGTTCACTGGACCTTCCTGCTGATCATCGCCTGGGTGGTGTTCATCGACCTGCAGCAAGGATTGAATCTAAGCCAGATCGCCTATTCCGTTCTTTTTGTCCTGTCGATATTCGTGTGCGTGGTGCTGCATGAGTTATCCCATTCCCTGATGGCCAGGCGCTATGGCATCAATACCCGCGGCATCACCCTGCTGCCCATTGGCGGTGTAGCCGATCTGGAGAGAATGCCCGATGATCCCCGTCAGGAACTGGCCGTGTCCCTTGCCGGTCCGCTGATGAACGTGGCCATTGCTCTTCTTCTTTGGATCTTCCTTTCGGTGGCCGGAGCCATGAAGCTGGAGCCCGGCAACTTTCAGGAGATCACCCATTCCAATTTCCTTATGATCCTGATGTTTGCCAATATCATGCTGGCCGTTTTCAACCTGGTGCCAGCCTTTCCTTTGGATGGAGGCCGGGTGTTCCGCTCCCTGCTGGCCCTTAAGATGTCCAGGGATGATGCCACCTATGTGGCCATGAACATTGGTAAGGTATTTGCCTTTTTCATCGCCATATGGGGCATTTATGCCAACCCCTTCCTGATATTTATAGCCATTTTTATTTACATCGGCGCCCAGCGTGAATATGAAATGGTGAAGTATACTTCTGTGCTCTCGGGATATACTGTGAATGATGTGCTCATGCATGAATATACTCCCTTGCATCCGGACGATCCCATAAAAAGGGCGGTTGATATCCTTTTGGACGGGCCGGAGCAGCGTTTCATCGTTGTCGAGGATGATCGGGTGAAGGGCATCCTCACCCGCAATGACATTATTCAGGGGTTGATGCAATATGACCAGGAAACGGAAGTGCGCAGGATTATGAATACGCAAGTCACTACCTTTCCCGCCGACACTTCCCTGGAGAAGGCTTATGAGCAGATGAGGAACCAACAGATCACGATGGCACCTGTAATGAAGAATGAACAGCTGGCCGGCCTCATTGATCTCGATAATATCAACGAGTTTTTGATGGTACGCCGGGCCATGCGCCGGTAAAGAAGGGAGCCTTATAGTGATCAGCTTACCGGCTGAGTAGGAGTGCGATATCATGCCATGTAGGAAAATGGCGACAATTTATGCCCGTGGATCTCCCCGGAAATTAATGGTGATATAATGATCCCCATATGGCAGGCTCTCTGGGGCTTTGCCAATGCGAAAGAATGGGGCGTTTTTTTGTATTTCGTTGGCCCATGTTTTTGATATAACAATAAATCTTCCTATCTTGCTTTTTTTATGTGGGAGCCAGAATACCGGTTTTATTTGGATCTGGCCGACCCTCTCAGAAGAAGAAAACGTTAAATCCATTGGATATGAGCAACCTGAACAGAAGAACATTCCTGAAGACTTCGGTACTTGGAGCTGCCGGGGCATTTGTCGGTAACCGCCTGATAGGCGCGGAAAAACTCTCTCCTGCTTCGATGGGCCGGAAACAAGGCAGCGTGATCCGCAGAAAACTGGGAAATACGGGTATTGAGCTGCCAATCGTTAGTTTTGGAGTGATGCGGGCCGATAACCCCGCCCTGATACCTGCCGCTATTGAAGCCGGTTATGAGCATTTCGACACCGCCCATGTCTATCAGAACGGCAACAATGAGAAGATGCTGGGAGAAGTGCTCAAGGACTATCCCCGCGATTCTTTTACCATTGCCACCAAGGTACCCCCGGAAGAGAAGGATAAAAAAACAGGTCATCTGCTCAGCGGCAGCACCAAAAAGGCTTTCCTCGAGAAGCTGGATATCAGCCTGAAGAGGCTTAAGATGGATTATGTGGATATCCTCTATGCCCACAGCATCTCTTCACGCCAGGCCGTGGGGTTCGAACCCATCCTGGATGCATTGCAGACCGCTAAAAAACAGGGCAAAGTCCGGCATATAGGCCTGTCCACCCATCGCAACGAGCACGAGGTGATCGATGAAGCCATCAAGGTCGGCGTGCATGAAGTGATTCTCACAGCCTACAATTTCAAGCAGGATCACCGCGATAAGATAAAAGATGCCATCGCCCGCGCTTCCCAGGCAGGCATCGGTATTGTCGGGATGAAGAATATGTCCGGCGGAAGCATGGGCAAAGATTCCGAAAGGTCCATGAACTTCAGTGCAGCACTGAAATGGGTGCTCAATGACCCCCATGTCCATACCAATATCCCGGGTATCATCAATTTCCAGCAGCTGAAGGAAAATTTTGCAGCTATGGAAAACATAGATCTGACCAGGGAAGATAAGGAATTTCTTTATGCTGCCTCCATGGAAGAGGGGATCTACTGTAACGGGTGCGAGACGTGCGTGCCTTCCTGCCGCAAAGACCTGCCCATTGCAGATATGATGCGGGCCTATATGTATGCCTATGGATACAGGGAGATGAAAAAAGCCCGGGAGGTGCTGGATGAGCACCGGATTACCGATAATCCCTGCTCCGATTGTTCGGTATGCACCGTAAGCTGTGTGAAAGGCTTCGACGTGCCCGGTCGCCTGGCCGATATTGGCCGGATGGGCCGCATACCCCATGATTTTCTTGTTTAACCCAAAGAAACAAACCATTATGACCCCGAGTAAGATGATGCGTCCTGCCTGGATGATTTTGATGGCCCTGCTGTTGACAGGCCTGACAGGACGTGCGGATGAGAAGAAAAAAGCCCTTTTCCCCACGGTGAAAGGCTGGAATCTGAAGGTGGGGGAACAGGTGTATACCTCCGATAACCTCTGGAACATCATCAATGGCGCTGCCGATGCTTATCTGAGCTATGACTTTCAGAAGCTTTATACTGCAGAGTACATGAATGGCGAGGATCAGCGCCTCAAGGTCTACATCTTTGAACACAGCACCCCAACCAATGCCTTTGGCATCTATTCGCAGGAACGCAGCAACGATTATACCTTTGTCCCCACCGGGGCACAAGGGTTTAAAAATGAAGATGCCTACTACTTCATCAATGGGCCCTACTATGTGCAGATTTCCACCAATGATCAGGGGCTGAGCGGTGAGATGGGTTCCCTGGCCCGCCGAATAGAGCAGAACATCGACTATCCGGGCAGGCTTCCTCAAACCCTGGATCATTTCCCCGGAAAAGGACTGGTGAAGAATTCCGAGAAATATATAGCTTCCAATTTTATGGGATACAGTTACCTGCATTCTGCCTTTGTAGCCGATTACAAAAAGCAGGACCAGTCCTTCCGCGTCTTCATCATTCATCCCGAAAACCAGCAAGCCATCGGGGAGATGCTGACAAAGTATTTTGACTTCGTGGAACAACCTGCAGATAAAAGGGAAGGAGCGGTTATAAAGGTTGAAGATCCTTATAATGGCAAGGTTTGGCTATACCGCCACGGCGGCTATCTGGCCGGCGTGATGAATACGGAGCAACCGGTAGCCAAAGAATACATCGGGCTGCTCAGGGAGCAACTCCAATAGCATCCGCATTTACATACTGCAACAAGAACAAAAAGATGAGGCTGCTTATAATCCATAACAGCCTCATCTTCTTACACAGACTTTGTGCTGAGCCATTTTATGCTTATTAAAGTTAATAAAATCTGGCGACAAACGCAACATCGGCAGCTAAATTTTCGTTTGGTTCATTTTCCTCATGGAAGGCTTCGTTGCAGGGTCAGTAAATCATATACCGGGAGGGCCTTTCCCCGGAGGTTGAACCGGTTGTTTTTCTGCAGCCAGATATCGTGAGATCAAAAGGGTAAACCAATCATGAATCATTTATTGCACCAGGCTCCTCAACCAGGGAGTCATCATATTTTCAGGGAAGGGGATTTTGTAACGGTATCCCTGACCCTTCCGTCTGAATGGCAAGGTAAGGCCTATTTGCGGACCAGTCTTTTCAAGCCGGCACACAAGTACCAGGAGCTGATCGAAAAGACGGAGCAAGGTCTATCCAGACGTTTTCAGGAATGGGGGGATTTTTTGATGCAGCGGGAGGCTGATGGCACCTGGCGTATCTCCATTCCCTTGTTGACAGTGGGCTTCTTTGAAGCCAAGGCTTTTTTTTTGCCTGACGGGGATACTGAGCCCATTTGGCCCGAAGGCGATAACCTGGGCATTAAGGTGGAACCCTCCGATTCGGTCATCAGCAATTCCATCTATTCAGCTTTCGTGAGGCTTTTCATAGGAGAGAGAGCGGTGGATACCATTCGCCGTGAGATGGAGGAAATGGGTTCCGTGCAGGAGAAGGATTATGCGGTTATCCCCGATTCCGGTAAGTTCCGTGATCTGATCGAACAAGTCGATTTTATTGTCGATGAGCTCGGGTTCGACATCATCATGCTGCTGCCGGTCCATCCCACCCCCACTACCTATGCCCGGATGGGGCTCCTGGGCAGCCCCTATGCCGCATTGGATTTTATGAATGTGGATCCCGCCCTTGCCCATTTCGACAAGGAAACCACACCCCTGGAACAGTTCTCCGAGCTGATCGATGCTGTGCATGCCAAACATGCCCGCATCTTCATGGATATTCCCGTGAATCATACCGGTTGGGCCTCCCAGTTGCAGGTTCACCACCCCGAATATTTTGTCAAGTCCGAGGCAGGAAAATTCGTATCTCCCGGAGCCTGGGGTGTGACCTGGAGTGATCTGGCCAAGTTGGATTACTCCAGGCGCGGGCTTTGGGAATATATGGCAGAGGTGTTTCTTTTCTGGTGCGCCAAGGGCGTGGACGGCTTTCGTTGTGACGCCGGTTATATGATCCCCATGGACGCATGGAAATACATTACCGCACGAGTGAGAAGGGAGTTTCCGGGTACGGTCTTTCTCCTGGAGGGACTGGGCGGTAAAGTCTCCACCACCGAAAAACTCCTTACCGAGTGCAATCTTAACTGGGCCTACTCCGAGATGTTCCAGAATTATGACCAGGGGCAGATGGAGTGGTACATCGGCCAATATCAAGATATCACTTTCTCCAAGGGGCCACTGGTCAATTTTTCCGAGACACACGACAACAACCGGCTGGCTTCGGTTTCCCGGCCTTTTTCCCGGCTGCGTAACGCGCTTACCGCTTTGTTGTCGGATACCGGTACCTTTGGCATCACATGCGGGGTGGAGTGGTACGCCGAAGAGAAGATAGACGTACACAGGCTCACCTCTATGAACTGGGGCAGCCGCGAGAACCAGGTGGCATGGCTCCGCAGGCTCAACAACATCATCAAGACGCATCCCTCCTTTGTTGCCGGCAGCACCCTGGAGAAGGTTCACGTAAGCCAAACCAACAGCATAGCCTATAAACGTAGCTCACCCGGGGGCAGCCAAACGATGATCGTTATGGCCAACCTGTCCGACCAGCCCAATGAATTGTTCGTCGACAACCATAAAGCCACTGAACTATACGATCATCAACAGGACCTGCTCACGGGCGAAGACCTGGTAATGTCTGCCCGGGGGGATGCCTTCCGCCTCGAGCTCAAACCATACCAGGTAGCAGCCGTATGCAATGATCCCGGTTATCTGCCACAGGTCATGGATCTTCGCATCGACCGGTTTGTCAAGGAAGCCAAAGCCGAACGCCTGCTGAAACTGCAGATCATGAAACTTTTTATCTCGGCCGGCTATGCCATCACTGAAGAATGGATTGAAGAGAGAACAAAGGAGTTTGAGCACTCGCCCTATGCCTTCTTTTTCGAGTATTTTCCCCAGCGGCCGCCGGTGATTCAATGGTCTTATCCCCGGGACGTCAAACGAGAAGTGGTTGTACCTGTTTATACGCCCGTGCTGGTTCAGGCCGGTCATTATTTCCGCTTCCGGATCCGCACCCCCCACAAGATCCTGGAGCACGGCGAAGGGTTTTATCTGGAGGAAAACCGTTATGTGTCGATCATTCCACCAGGGATACTGAACAGTTGGGGTGAGGATTATTACCTGGACATAGAGGTATACGACGGGCGGCAGGTAAACCGCCATACCGGCCATCTGATGATATCGTCGGGTGAGATGTTCAATCCTGACCACGCCTTTTCCCCCGCAGAGTCAGCTAAGGATGAGATGCCTGCCGGGTTGTCCGTCAATCACCGGTCGGGGACCAGCTTATCGCGGGGTGATTTCTCGCAGCTTAGAAGCAAATACGATGCGCTGATCGCTGCCAACCTGCATCCTGACTATCCCGAGGACCGCCATATCATGCTTTCAAGGATGCGGGGCTGGACCGGATATAAAGGTTTTTCAAGAGCCATCATCTCCGAGTATCAGAAAAAGTTTTTCCATAGCGATAACCTGACCCGTTATTATTTTGAGATGCCGGCCGGTGGAGGCAAGCTGATCCCCCTGTGGATCACTTACCGGTTTGATGACCAGGAAAACCGGTTGCAAATAATCATTCGGAGGGAGGCTCCTAAATCAGCCTTTGTGCCGGATGATGAGGCTCCGGTGAAAGTGATCCTTCGCCCCGATATTGAAAGCCGCAACCACCATGAGCTGACCAAGGCTTTTGCCGGTCCGGAAGACAACTGGCCCGGCCAGATCCAGGATGAAGCCGACGGCTTTCGTTTTGAAGACCAGGGTAATGTGTTGGATATGAGGCTGTCCGGCGGCTCTTTTGTCCGGGAAGATGAATGGCAGTATATGGTTAAAAGACCTGTCGAGGAAGAAAGGGGAATGGACGGCAACAGTGATTTGTTCAGCCCCGGCTATTTTCAGATATTGCTGCGTGGCGGGGAAGAGGCGCGGATCAGCGCTTCGGTATCTCGCGAAGAGCAAAACCCGTCTCCTCAGGCTGGCGGTGCAGAAACGGGGACAACCAACCCGCCTGAGGATTCCAACCTGCACGAGATGCTGAAATCATCCATCCGTCAGTTCATAGTCAAACGCAACAACAACCGGACCGTTATCGCCGGTTACCCCTGGTTCCTTGACTGGGGCAGGGATACACTCATTTGTCTTCGGGGCATCATCGCTGCCGGTTACCTGGAGGAGGCCGAACGGATATTGCTTGAATTTGCCGCGTTCGAAGACCAGGGCACTCTGCCCAACGTGATCCGTGGTGCCGACACCTCCAACCGCGATACCTCCGATGCCCCCCTTTGGTTCATAGCCGCCGTGAAGGATCTGGCTGGGCACAAGGGTCCGGAATGGCTCCGGGAAAAAAGGAGGGAAAGAACCATCCTGGAAGTGGTGCGCTCCATCGCCAATCATTATATCCAGGGTACCCCCAACGGCATCCGGGTGGACCCGGAAAGCGCACTGGTGTACAGCCCCACCCATTTCACCTGGATGGACACCAACTACCCGGCAGGTACCCCCCGCCAGGGCTATCCCATAGAGATACAGGCCCTGTGGTACCACGCCCTCTCATTCCTGGCCCAAACAACCCCTGATCCGGAATATTGGGAACAGCTGGCTCAAACCGTCCGGGAGTCCATTACCCGCTATTTTGTCAGGGATAATCAGGATCGCCTGGCCGCCGGACAGAAATACCTGTCGGATTGCCTCCATACTGATGGCTTTCGACCAGCCGGGGAGGCTGAACCCGACGACCATGTCAGGCCCAATCAGCTGTTCGCCATCACCATGGGTGCGGTGGGAGATCCGGAACTGGCCGCAGGAATCCTCTCTGCCGTCGAAGAACTGATCATACCCGGTGCCATACGGAGCCTGGCTGACAGAAAGATCCAATTTCAGCTGCCTCTATACCATCGAGGCCGCTTACTCAATGACCCGGCTTACCCGTATCGGGGAGAATATTCAGGGGAGGAAGACCACCGGCGCAAACCAGCTTACCACAATGGTACGGCATGGACCTGGCCATTCCCTTCTTTTAGCGAGGCCCTGTGGATGACCTATGGAAAGAAAGCTCATAAGCAGGCATCTGATTTTCTGGCTTCTTCCATCAACATCTATCGGGAGGGATGCATGAATCATATACCCGAAGTACTCGACGGGAACCACCCCCACCTGCAGAAAGGATGCTATGCCCAGGCATGGGGCATTACCGAATGGTACCGGGTGGCCACAATGCTTGATTTCCCGGGTATGAACCGGTAAACCATTGCATTTATCTTAAACCGGTAATATTCCGGCATGGAGGGGCGGGATCCAAAAAATTCATGCTCAGGGAGTAAAAAATTTGCAATTAATTAATACGTATTAAATATTGTATTAATTTTGCCGGAACATTTCTCCCTTACTTTTGTTTACCAGAATTTTCGAGAATACACAAAGGGGTATTGTTCCCAATGCCTTCCATTTTTTAGTTTATATAATAAAATGTATGCAAAAATGACACAAGCAAAGACCATGACAAAAAAACAAATTTCCAGGAAAAGGGTGACTTTTCGCCTGAAGGCCCAGCCGGGCAGTGAAGTTTACATCGCTGGCGATTTCAACAACTGGGATCCCACAGCCAGAAAGCTGAAAGATAAGAACGGCGATGGAAACTTTGCCACTACCATGCTCCTCCAGCCAGGCGAGTATCAGTACAAATTCGTGATCGACGGGCAATGGAGCATCGATCCGGAATGTGAAGAATGGGTACCCAATGCCATGGGTTCCCTGAACAGTTTGATCCGACTTTAGAACCACCAGCTGAAAGCCACCTGATGAACCGGCGGGTTTTACCCGCTTGTCGGGTGGTTTCTTTTTTTATTGTAATCTATTTTTGAAACAAATTTTGTGAGATTCTGTATTGATTATTTTTGTTGGTTGTTGTAATTTACATCTATTTCTAAAAATACGCGAATGAATAAGTTGAAGATCTTTAATGTAGCCCCCAAGATACCCGAGAACATCAAATTTCTTGAAAAGCTCTCGATGAACCTTTGGTGGACGTGGAATTCCAATGCACAGAATTTGTTTCGACGCATAAAACCTTCCCTGTGGTACGACAGTGAGCGCAATCCCATCGCTATGTTGGCGTCCGTTACTCAGGAGCGGCTGGAAGAGCTGTCCAATGATGAGGGTTTTGTTCAGCATTTGAAGGAAGTAAAGCGGGATTTTGAAACAGAGATTGAACAGAGGGAAGGAAAGAGCAGCCATGAAGGTTGCGTGGCATATTTCTCACTGGAATATGGATTGCACGAAAGCCTCCGGATCTATTCGGGAGGTTTGGGTGTCCTGGCCGGTGATCATCTGAAGACGGCCTCCGACCTGGATATCTGCTTGCACGGGGTAGGTTTGTTTTACAGGGATGGCTACTTCCGTCAGCATTTGAACAATGAGGGCTGGCAGGAAGAGAGTTACCCTGCCAATAAGTTGCAGCATATGCCTTTTCACCGGGTTACAGATGATCAAGGGGAGGACCTGATCGTAGAGTTAAAGCTGCCCGATGGAAAACTGAAGGCGTGTGTCTGGCGGGTGGATGTAGGAAGGACCAAGCTTTTTCTGCTCGACGCCAACCTGCTGGACAACAAGCCGGAGCATCGTGATATCACCTCGCGATTATATGGTGGTAATCGGGAAATGCGCCTGAGGCAGGAACTGCTGTTGGGTATCGGTGGTTTTTATGCCCTCACCAAGATGGGCTATGAGCCAAAAGTATGTCATATCAATGAAGGCCATGCCGCCTTCCTCAACGTTGCCCGGCTTGACTATTTTGTCAGGAACAAGGGTATTACCCTGGACCAGGCGCTTCAAATGGTTCCGCGTACCAAGGTATTCACCACCCATACGCCGGTAGCGGCTGGTCATGAGTCTTTCCGCCTGGATCTGCTCAGGCCCCACCTGGAAGCCGTGATGGAGGATTTTGAAGTCGATGTGGATGATATGTTGTCGTTGGCACAGGTAGAGCCCAGAGAGGAAAAGGAGGAAAATGATAACAACCAGAAGGATGACAGGGAGATGTCGCTGACGGTACTGGGGCTGAGAACTTCGGGATTTTCCAATGGGGTGAGCGAGTTGCATGGACGTGTTTCGAGGAATATGTGGGCACATCTGTGGCCCAATCACAGTGAAGAGGAGATACCCATTCACCACATCACCAACGGGGTACACTTGCCCACCTGGGTCAGCGAGGAGATTGCCCTGTTGCTGGAACGATACATCGGCAGCGGCTGGGACCGTGGCCTGTTCAATGGAGGAGAGACCCGTGCCATAGAAGGCATTCCCGCTGAAGAGCTTTGGCATGCCCACGAAATTGCCGGCTCCAGGATGATCGCCACCATACGCCAACGCCTCCAGCATTCCCTGCGGGCCAATCAAGCCCCGGGCTTCGAGATATCCAAGGCCGAGACTATATTGGACAACAACGTGCTGACCATTGGCTTTGCCAGAAGATTTGCCACCTACAAACGGGCTACCCTGATCCTTCACGATATAGAACGCCTGAAAAGACTTATCCTGGATGAGGATAGGCCTATCCAGCTGGTCTTTGCCGGTAAAGCCCACCCCGCCGACGAAGGCGGTAAGAAACTGATCCAGGAGATCTACCGGCTCTCTAAAGATGAGGAACTGGGTCAGCGCATTGTGTTCCTGGAGGATTACGACATGTTCATAGCAGAACGTATGGTACAGGGGGTCGATATTTGGCTTAACAATCCCCGGCGGCCCAGGGAAGCCAGCGGCACCTCGGGTATGAAAGCAGCCCTCAACGGTGCCATTAATTTTAGCGTGCTCGATGGCTGGTGGGCCGAAGCCTACAACGGTAAGAACGGCTGGCCCATAGGTAAAGGCGAGGTATACGACGATGTGAATTATCAGGATCACATCGAAGCCCAATATCTGTACAATATCCTGGAGAATGATATTATACCCCTCTACTATCAAAATAAGCGGGGAAACATACCCGAAGACTGGGTCAATAAGATGAAGGAATCGATCAAGACCTCCCTGGCCTATTTTTCCAGTCACCGGATGGTGAAGGAATACATGAATTATACATATATCCCGGCGTTTGAGAATTATGAAGCCTTTTCCGCCGACAATTTCAGCAAGGGAAAGGAATACACCGAGAATTTTTTGGAGCTGAAAACCAACTGGGATAAGCTTAGGATCCATCCCCCGGAGGCCGACCGCAACCTCAGCTCATTGCGTGTGGGCGATCGCTTTAAGGTGAAGGCCCGGGTTTTTCTGGATAGCATCCCTGAAGAATTCGTGAACCTGGAGGTTTACTATGGACCGGTAGGGCCCATGAATACCATCGAGGGGTATCATACGGAACAGATGACCCTGGAGACGAGCGATCAAAAGGGGTATTACGATTTTACCAGTGAAATTGAATGCGAAAGCGCTGGCAGGTACGGGTTTACCGTCAGGGCCGTGCCCCGCGATGTCGTGTGGAAGAATACCATGCCGGGGTTAATCGCCTGGGCGGAGATATAGTGTTACCCTAGCGCTTAGCGCAGCGCTAAGCGCTAGAAGAACATTAGAATAATCGGTAAGCCCAGCCCTCAGGGTGTCCGTAAGCGTACATTCATCAGCGCTTAGCGCTGCGCTAAGCGCTAGGGTAACTAAGGGCCAGATTAAATTAAAATTTTCATTTCCGCTCAAAAAGTCCTAATTTGTAGAATAAATATTGTTATTACATCGGGTTTCCCTCCATAGTTTGGCTATGGGGGGAACCACCTTTTTTATCACAGACAGGTATGAAAGAACAGATCAAGCAAAAAGCCGGGGGGAGAAAACG
>JAGXLL010000054.1 GCA_018334675.1 Bacteroidales bacterium
AAAACACCGCCACCCAGGATGTTGTTCATCAAACGGGCAGGAATGGCATCGGCTTCACCCGGCTGAAGATTCACCGGATACGTAATGGAAATGACGGACTGAACCGCCTCATCCCGGTTGACCATAGCCACAGACCGCCCTTCACCGGTCTTCGGAAAATCATACTGGTGATCAGGAACATCTCCCTTTTCCCATGGACCGAAATATTCCTCCGCCATTGCCCGGGCCTCTTCCTGACGGATATCACCCACCATCACCAGATAGGAAACATTGGGCTTATAATAGGTGTTGTAATATTCCACACACTTGTCCCGGGTGATGTTGCCGAGGGTCTCTTCGGTGGTAAGCTCACCGTAGGGGTGATCGCCATAGCGGAGCTTACGGGCCACCCGGCTCGAGATAAGGGAAGGGTTGGTCTTACCTCCTGCCAGATTGGAAACCTCCCTTTTCTTGTACTTATCCAGCTCTTCTTCCGGGAATACCGGTTTCATCAGCACCTCTGCCATCAGATCCAGGATGGTCCCGGCATGTTTTTTCAATCCCGAAGCATAGATGCCATTTTCATACGTGGTCAGATCGGCACCAATAAAATCGATGGTTTCATCGATCTCTGCCTTGGTCTTCTCCCGGGTTCCGTTTCTCAGCAGATTGCCGGCAGCAGACACATAACCTACTGCATCGCCTTCGCGGACAGGATCGACATCTACGGTCAACTGAAAATTGACCACGGGCAGCTCATGGTTCTCCACCACGATTACCTGCAAACCATTGTCGAGTGTAAAAGAGGGAGGATTCTCAAACTGGATCTCAGGGGCCGGCCCGGCCTCCGGCCTTGTGCTCCTGTCCAGCTGGGCAGGAGCCAGTGAAGAATACATGCACAACAGTGCTACGGGAATGAGATATCTTAAGCGTTTCATATGATTATCTTTTTATTTATTATGGCCATATGGAACCCCCATGCTTAAAGATGTCCTTGTTGTTTAGGATACTGGATGGGGGTTTCATATGATTATTTATTTATGTAATCTATTGATTCTGCTCGGATTGGGGAAGGTAATACAATACCACGCGGTTGTCTTCACGGAAATAGTCGTTGGCTACCCGCTTGATGTCTCCTTTGTCCACAGCCCGGTACTTCTCTATCTCGGTATTGATCAGATCCGTATTTTCAAAATAGGTGTATTTGCGGGCCAGATTCACGGCACGTTGACTGATGGAGCTGTTGCGACGTACCAGCTGGCTCTCCACCTGGTTCTTGAGTTTTTCCAGCTCCTGGTCTGTGATCATTTCATTGCGTACGCGTTGTATCTCCTGATCCATGGCTTTCTCAAGCTTACCGGGATCAACTCCCACGTTGGGCAGGGCAAAGGTCAGGGCCATACCCGGATCCTCCATGTTCATGGGGATCAGCATCACCTGCATGGCCAGCTGCTTCTCATCCACCATCTTACGATGCAAACGTGAGCTCTCTCCTTCCGAGAGCAGCGAGGCCAGCATATCCACCGCATAGTAATCATCCGTTCCCAGGGCAGGAATGTGATAGGCCTGGATCACAGCAGGCAGCTGGATGTTGTCGTACACGGTGTCGCGAACCTCCTTTTGCTTGGTGGGTTCCACCACCTCAGGCCTGTATATCTCATGGGGACCTTGGGGTATATCGGCAAAATATTTCTCTGCCAACCTGCGGGCCTCCTGTTTATCTATATCACCGGCGATGGTCAGCACCGCATTATTGGGTACGTAGAACTCATCGTAGAAATTCTGAAAGTCCCCGATGGTGGCCGAACGGATGTGGTCCGGCTCCCCAATGGTCGTCCACCGATAAGGGTGCTTGTCATATGCCCGCTTCATGGTCTCTATCATAATAGAACCATACGGGCGGTTGTCATAATTCTGTTTCTTCTCTTCGATCACCACCTTCTTCTGGGTATTTACCCCGATGGAATCCACCCGGGCATGAAGCATCCGCTCCGATTCAAGCCAAAGGCCGAGCTCCAGCTGGTTCGAGGGAAGTATCTCGTAGTAGTAGGTACGGTCGGAGCTGGTACTGGCATTGAGCGTGCCACCCGCCTGCTCAACCAGGCGGGAATACTCCTGACGATCAATGTTCTCAGTTCCTTCAAACATCAAATGCTCAAAGAAATGTGCAAAACCCTGTAAATGGGGATCCTCATTCTTGGAGCCTACATGGTACATCACCGATACCGCCACGATGGGGGTGGAATGATCCTCATGCAGGATCACATGCAACCCGTTATCCAGATCAAATTCCTCGAATTGGATCATGGAACTCTGGGCCTGCAGAGCGGTGAGCCCCACACAGGTCAATAACCAAAGCGAAACAGCTAATTTGTTAATTTTCATTTTATTGTCGTTTAGATTCATGATTCATATCGAAGTTACAAAATTCCTGTCAATCACAGCGTAGAATCAGCATATTTTTAATGAGCCCATGAATTTTTGCAAAACAGCAAATAATTAATTAAATTTCGCTCATAATCAAATCACACAAGAGTATGGAAAAAGATACCATTCTTGTTCCCTGGGATTTTACTGAAGTCACAGAAAACGCATTAAAGCATGCTGTTAAAATTTCCTCCTACCTTAAAAACCGGATTCAACTGATTCACATCGTTAAATCGGACAAACAGATAGAGGAAGCCCGGCAGAAGCTCAACAAGAACATTGAAAAGCTTTCCGCCAAGTACCAGGTAAAAATGGAGCCGGTAATCCAGGCCGGCAGCTTATTCCATGAGATCAGCGATTATGCCTCCAACAACAATGTGAGCATCGTGATCATGGGTACCCACGGTATCAAAGGTGTTCAAAAATTCACGGGCAGCTGGGCCCTCAAAACCATCGTGGGATCAAAGGTTCCTTTCATTGTCATCCAGGGTGCACCCTCCAAGACAGAGGTCTTCAAAGATGTGGTCTTCCCCATGGATTACAAAAAGGAAGCCAAGCAGAAGGTCAACTGGGCCCTTTTCCTGGCCAAGTATTTTGACGTGAAGATCCACATCATCACACCTACTGTGAAGGATAAAGGCCTGCATCGCAAGACCAGGATGAATAGTAATTTCGCAGAAAAAATCTTCGAAAATCACGGGGTATCCTACGACATTCAAAATATCGATTCTTCACACCTGGGCATCGAAACAGTCGACTATGCACAAAAGATTGATGCCGACATCATCCTGATCATGACTACCAAGGACATCGGCCTTACCGACTACGTGCTCGGAGCAAAAGAACAATACATCATCGCCAACAACGCCCAGATACCCGTGATGTGCGTCAACCCAAGAACCGACCTGAGCCGCTACGGAAGCTTCAGCTCCACCGGCGGTTGAACTGCCCGCACATCATAACGGATCATAAAATCGAGAGGCTGTCCCCCGGGGCAGCCTCTTTTATTTGTGAGAGCTTTTTATTTGGTGTAACTCAAATTGACGAAATCCACATAATTTCCGGCATCGTCTCCAAACATGTTTACGTTTTCGCCAATCAAACAGTAGGTGCTCTTTTCTCCTGCAATTTTGGAAAACAGCACCTCGTACTCCTTATTCCCGGGATCCACCATGAGCACCCGGGAAAGGTTCTTATTGATGTCTGTCGCCAGCGGGTGGTGGCATACCGGACAATGAAACTCAAACTTCATACCCGCTGGGATGTCATAATGGGGATTATGCCTTACCGTATAATTCCCCAGTTCTGAATGCAGCAGGATCAAACCTTTCCTGCCATCCTGCGATTTGGCGGCAAAAATAAGATCATCTCCTACATTGAGATGACTTCTGCATTTTGGACAAATAAAGTGATTGATCATGATGAGGCCTCCTTGATTTTATGGCTTGGGTTGGACGAATGAATGCCTTCACAATTTGATCAGTTTGCCATGGGCATAACGGGCGTCATGCTTTACCTCTATTATAAAAACTCCCGGATCAAGCCCTTGCGTATGTAAAACAAGACTATTTTTACGAAAATCCTTCTGCATAACCACCTGACCCTTTAAGTCTTTGATATATAATCTCTTTTCACTCTCCGGCGGTGCACCCTTCAAATCAACATGCAACTCATCCCGCACCGGGTTGGGGTATATTTTCAACTCCATAACAGGCGTGCGAAGATCCCGGACTGCTGTTATCTGTCCCGGGGCATCAGGAATCCATCCATTCGGGTCCACCGCCATTGAATCCACCTGGTAGGGATAATCCCATGCCCATCGCTCCTTTGCATTCCGGGGCGAAACCTTCAACAGGGTATCCCGGCCCCCGGATCCATACACCCCGATCTCAACAGGGGTCGTGAATAATGACGGATCGCCGGCAGAAGGGGTCTGTTCCATGACCACGATCAGACTGTCCTGCTGCTGGTCCCAGGATAAGTTATAGGTTGGAAAACCCTTGCCATAATACCACTGATCAAAGAAAGGCGTGAAGTCAAGCTGTGTTTGCCGCTCAAGAAGATTCATCAGGTCTTCCCCGGTAGCCACATCATTTTGATATTGTGAGAGAAACGCACGCAGCAGCTGATAAAACAGGTTGTCATCGTCGATCAGGTAACGGATCATATGAACCAATGCGGCCCCTTTCTTATAGGAGAGGGCGTAGTTGAAGATCCGGTTTTCGTCGAAGGCATTGGAAAAAGGGATATATACGCTGCCATCCGGATTGTTCAAAACCCTGTCATGGGCATGCTCCATCCAGGCCCGGTGATCCATGGAGGAGGTCAGATGCTCCAGTGCCATATATTCCCCGTAGGAGGCAAAACCCTCGTTGATCCATATATCCTGCCAGGAGCCGCAGGTTAGGTAATCTCCGAACCATTGATGGGCCAGCTCGTGGGCTACAAGCAAAAAACTGAAGTTGCTCAGGGTGGTGAGGGTTTGATGCTCCATGCCCCCACCTCTTTCCATCAGGCTGTGGCCATATTTCTCCTTCCGGAAAGGATAGGGACCCCATTTCTCTGAAAAAAGCGTGAGCATTTCATCTGTGCGGTCGATATCGCTTTTCCATCTCTCCAGGTATTGGGGATCATCATATATGAAATTCTGGACCAGCACCGAATCGGATCCTTCACCCAGGGAAGCCCGGAAGCTGTATTCCTGAAAATCAGCTACAGCAAAAGACAACAAATAATAGGCGATCGGGTAACGGGTTACCCAATGAAAAGTCTGCCTGTCGTCCGGCAATTTCTCCACCCTGTTGAGCAATCCGTTGGATACGGCCCGATAAGGTTCCGAAGTAGTCAGGGAAATACGGGCAGAATCAGCCTTGTCACCCAACACCTGCTTACAGGGGAACCATTCCCGGGCATGGAAAGACTCGGAAAGCGACCATGTCACATTTTCCCCATACTCACTATTGAAGCCGGTAGTAACGCCTCCACCCTGCGAAAATCCCTCATAGAAGACCTGCACAGAAAAGGCCTCATCAACAGGATGGGGATCCGGCAAAGGCACGATCAAATGATCATCCTTATGCTTAAAGGATAACGACTGGCGGTTCAGCAGCACGGAATCGACCTGCATCTCATCGATCAGATCAACGAGGAAAGTATCCATGGGTTGTTCCTTCACTGCGGCCTGAATGGTGGTGTTACCCCGGACATACACATCATAGGGGTGAACCTCGATGTCAATGTGGTAATGGGTGACATCATAATTCATCAACAGGGGATGGGGCGGAGCCGCTTCCACCCATTGAACGGGGGAAGCCTTATTGCTGAGGGTCGGATCCGCGATACCGCCTTTTTCCTCTTGGGGCTGAGCCCTGAAAGCCAACAGAAAGAGCATTCCTGCAAGTACGGCCTTATTGACGGTTTTTCCCATCGCCTATTGGATCACGAAGCGGAACACAAATATGATTGCAAGGATATACAACAACAAAGATACTTCTTTTCCTCTATTTGTCAATAGCTTTAACAAGACAAAAATCAAATCACTTCAGCGAAGAGGCCGGTTCCATAAGTGACGCTCCTTCTTTCCGGGGAAAGATAAACGTGAGGCCCACAAAAAGGATCAGCCCCGCCGTGATTCCGAAGATGTTGGGATCCAGACCGTAGGGGAGCTTAAACTGGGCAATGGTCAGATAAAGGGTGATGCCGCCCCCGATGAGCATAGACCAGAAGGCAGCCACCGGACTGCTTCTCTTCCAGAACAGGGCGCCCAGTATGGGGATAAACAACCCGGAAACCATGAAGGCATAGGAATAGAGCATCAGCTGCAACACGTTCTGCATGCTCAGGGCCAGCAACACGGCCGAGCTGCCTATGATAAAGGTCAGCAGCTGCGATATACGCAACACTCTCCGGGAGTTGGGATTGAAATGGAAGATCTTGTCGAGGATGTCGGTGAGTATGTTACCTGAAGAGGCCATCAGGCAGCTGTCAGCCGTCGACATGATGGCCGAGAAGTAAGCCGACATCATCAACCCCATCAAACCCACAGGCAGCACCGTGCGCAGGAGCAGGGGCAACCCCATCTCCGAGTCGATGCTCTGCAGATCGCCATAGCCCAGATGGGTGAACATGCCGTTCTCCAACCCTACACGGGCGAAAAGGCCCAGTATCACACCCATCATGGCCATCAAAGGCCACTCGAACAACCCGGCAATGAACCAGGCCTTCTGGGCCTCCTTGCGGCTGCGCGTCGAATAGATCCGCTGATAAAGGGTCATCCCCACAAACCAGATCGGTATGATCGTGATGCCCCAGTTCACAAGTTCCTGCCACGACACATTGCTGAAGGAGAGAAACTCACCGGGTATCGTATCCCGTATCTCCGACATGCCGCCAACGGCATGGTATCCCAGGGGTATGCCGATGAAGATCAACCCGCTCATCAAAATCAACCATTGTATGGTGTCGGTGTAGATCACGGCCTTTAATCCCCCCATCACGGTGTATACCACGGCAATCACTCCCATGATCACCAGGGCCTGGTTCAGCTTAAGGTCCACAAAGGTGGCCGACGCCAGCTTGGCCCCGGCCAGGATCTGCGAGCTGGTGAAACCCATATAGCCGATGGCCGATATGATACCTGCCAGCAAAGCCACCCGTGGGGTATAGAACTGCTCGAAGATCTGCGGGAAAGTAAAAAGCTTGACCTTGTGGGAGAGCTTGCTCACCCGGGGAATAAGAAAAACGGCGCTGAGCCAGGCCCCGATCAAGCCGGTGAAAAGCATCCAGCTTCCGGCAATACCCATAATGAAACCCAACCCTCCCAATCCGATGGAAAAACCGCCACCCACATCGGTGGCTACTACCGACAACCCAACATGCAAACTGCCCATGCTCCTTCCCCCTACATAGTAATCATCGGTGTCCTTGTTTCTCCTCAAAAAGAAATAACCCACCCCCAGCATAACAATCATATAGAGAATAAAAACGGAAAGATCTACGAAATGCATGTTCCCAAATTTTAAGATGAATACCTCCTTAAATAAAACAAATAATTATAACATAACAAAATCTGGCTGCGACCAGCCTCGATCAGCGCTTAGCGCAGCGCTAAGCGCTAAATGGTGTTCAAAACCGGACAATCCCAGCGCTTAGCGCAGCGCTAAGCGCTGAAATTACTTCCTGTTTTTTAATTCTGCCGGGATTCACTATTTTTACCTCTCTGTTTAGGAAAGACCCATCAAACAAAAATATTGCTATGCGTGCACTCATACAGCGTGTCAACCGAGCCAGCGTTGAGATCGAGGGGGAAGTGAAATCCTCCATCGGGAGGGGATTGCTGATCCTTCTGGGCGTAGAGGAAGAGGACAATGAGCAGGACATCCCCTGGCTAACGGGAAAAATCAGCAAGCTTAGGATCTTTGAGGATGAGGCAGGCCGAATGGACCTGTCGATCAAGGATGTAGCAGGAGATGTGATGGTGATCAGCCAGTTCACCCTGCACGCCAAAACAAAAAAGGGCACCCGCCCCTCCTACAGTCGCGCTGCCGGACCCGACCGGGCCAGCGAGCTGTATGAATC
The DNA here is from genome assembly GCA_018334675.1 of Bacteroidales bacterium. GTDB lineage: Bacteria > Bacteroidota > Bacteroidia > Bacteroidales > UBA12077 > JAGXLC01. The sequence goes on from JAGXLL010000054.1 coordinate 7,984, forward strand.
TTTTGCCCGGCAGATGGGCCAGGAAGTAGGCACTACTGCCCAAACAGGCGAATTTGGCGCTTACATGAAGATCGCCCTGGAAAATGATGGTCCCGTAACCCTTATGATCGACTCCAGGAACAAAGACCTGTAAGATGGACATCCCCTGCCTCAGATCAGCAGCACCCTTCTCACCCAATAACAACGCCATCATGGGTTTGGTGGAAAAAAATATTACGGCCTGCCGGGTATTGCAGGAGTGGTGACCTCTTCTTTCCGCATTCAAAAAGACCGAATCACATTATTCAAAAGAAATTATTAATTTTGATTGAAAAATGACGGTAAAAGAAGCGCAGGAGCAGGTAGACCAATGGATCAGAGACCATGGTGTACGATATTTCAATGAGATGACCAACATGGCCATGCTTACCGAAGAAGTCGGGGAGCTGGCCAGCGTGATGGCCCGAAAATACGGAGAACAGTCATTTAAAGAAGGCGAAGGGAGCGACCTGGGAGATGAGCTGAGCGATGTGCTTTTTGTTTTGATATGCATCGCCAATCAAACCGGTGTGGACCTAACCGAAGCCCTCCGGAAAAACCTCAACAAAAAAACCCAACGCGATCAGCAAAGGCATAAAAACAACCCCAAATTGTAATAATAAAAATGGAAAATTTAATTGACAAGTATTCCTTGACTTTAGAGGAAGGAATTGAACAAAAAGTTAAAGTCATTGCCAACAACAGCCACCAATATTTTACCAGGGAAAATCTTGAGCTTTTGTTCAGGTTACTTGATCTAACTAGCTTGAGCACAGATGACAATATTTCATCTATCAAAAAGCTTTGCCACAAGGTCAATGCCGTCGACTCCCATTTCGACGGGATACACAATGTAGCGGCGGTATGCGTGTATCCCCCGCTGGTGGAGGCGGTATATAAAGCCTTGGAAGACAAAAGCATACAGGTGGCAGCGGTAGGAGCCAATTTTCCCACTTCCCAGACCTATCTGAGCATCAAGAAAGCCGAATGCAAAGAGATCATCAACCACGGAGCTGACGAGGTAGACATTGTTCTGCCCCTGGGCGAATTCATGGAAGGCAACTACGAAGTCGTCCACCACGAGATCAAAGAGATCAAGGAAACCATTGGCCACAAAAAACTGAAGGTGATCCTGGAGACCGGCATGCTCAACGACTACAGGAACATACAACTGGCCAGCCTCCTTGCCATGGAAGGCGGTGCCGATTTCATCAAAACCTCCACCGGCAAGGTTAAACCGGCGGCCACCTACGACGCCGTATACATCATGGCCCAGGCGATCAAGGCGTTTTACAAACAAACCGGAAAAACTACCGGTATCAAGGCGGCAGGCGGCATATCCACGGCCGAGGATGCGCTCTCTTATTATGCCATCGTGCGGGAAATACTGGGTGAGCAATGGCTCAACAGTTCCCTCTTCCGTATTGGCGCCAGCCGCCTGGCCAACGACCTGCTCGGACACATACGGGAAGAAGAGGTCAATTATTTCTGAAAAAAACGGGAATAGTTGCTACTTCGTGCGGTTGACGGTGAAATCCACCAGCTCGACGAGGGAGTTGTATCCCTCATTTTGGGAGGCATACGGGCTGAGCATCTGAAGGGCTTCATTCCTGATCTGTTCCATCTTACTCCGTGCCTGACCCAATCCATCATGACGCCGGACAAATTCAATGATCTGGGTGACCTGGCGGCCATTTTTGCGGGAACGGCCGAAGATGCGCTTAATATCCCTCTTCTCTTTGCTGCTGGCCTGATTCAAGGCATAGATCAACGGCAGGGTTACCTTTTTCTCCTTAATATCATTGCCCGCCGGCTTACCAATGGTTCCGGAGCGTTCATAATCCAGCAGATCGTCCTTGATCTGGAAAGCAATACCGATCTTCTCCCCAAAATCCCGCATGGTCTCTATTAGCCCGTCATCCCTGCTTACAGAACGGGCTCCGCAAGCCGTGCAGGAAGCGATCAGTGAGGCGGTCTTCTTGCGCACTACCTTGAAATACTCTTGTTCAGAAATATAAACCTTCCGGCTGTTGCGTACCTGAAGCAACTCACCCTCGCTCATCTCCTGAACCGCGTGGCTGACGATCTCAAGCAAATCATACTCCTTGTTGCGTACCGAAAGCAGCAACCCCCTGGAAAGCAAATAATCGCCTACCAGCACGCTGATCTTGGATTTCCACAGGGCATTGATAGAAAAATGACCGCGCCGGCGGTAAGATTTATCCACCACATCATCATGGATCAGCGTCGCATTATGCAACAACTCAATCAACGAGGCCGCCGTATAGGTGGAAGAATTGATCTCGCCCAGCATCCTGGCAGTCAGGAAAACAAACATCGGGCGCATCTGCTTGCCCTTGCGGCGAACAATATAATTGAGAATCACATCCAACAGCGGTATGCTCGTCTTCATTGAATCCCTGAAATAGGATTCAAAATCCTTCATCTCATCCCGGATCGGGCTTTTTATCTTATCCAACTGGCTCATGGACATGTTCCTGCTTAATGGGTCCAAATATAATAATTAATGACAAAGGGTGTTTACCTCTACAACAAATCCAACCCCGGGTAGTTTGAAAAGAAAACATGTCAGGCAGCAGATCATCGACGCATGTTGAAAAATATTTTTTTTGTCCACCTTTCCCGGTCACCCATTTATTTTATCACCAAGATATTTATATATTTGCATTATTTAAAGTTTATAACTGACAACGCATGCAAATCAAAGACTTAACACCGGATCAATTGGAAGAAGCAGCAAATATGCTTAAGGCCATTGCCCATCCCCTGAGGATCTCCATACTGAGTTACCTGGAAGGAGGAAAAAAACTCACCGTGACACAAATCCATGAGCTCCTGGGCATTGAACAGTCCACCACTTCCCATCACCTGGGCATACTCAAAGACAAAGGTGTGCTTTGCTCCAAAAGGGAAGGCAAAAACACGTATTATTATCTGAAGGACAACAGCCTGAGCAACATTGTGCATTGTGTTGGAAAATGCACCTCTTCTAATGCCTGATATAACATTAGGCAAATGATCACCCATCAATCCATTATCAATGGCCAACAAAGTTAGAGTTACCAAGGAGTTTGATTTTGAGATCGCTCATGCCCTGTGGAATTACGACGGACACTGCCGCAATCTGCACGGACATTCCTATAAACTATTCGTCACGGTGATCGGATCTCCCTCCGGGGATCCCTCAGACCCCAAAAACGGGATGGTGATCGATTTCGGTGATCTCAAGCATATCGTCCACGATGAGGTAGTGAAGCCCCTGGACCATTCAGTCATTCTCAATATGGCGGCCCTCGACGCCAACCTGGACAACATCAGCCAGATGTTCGACAAACGCTATGTGGTCGACTATCAGCCCACATGTGAAAACCTGGTGGTGGACCTGGCCCGGCGCATCTCCCGGCGCCTTCCTGCCGGGGTCTTCCTTCACAGCCTGAAGCTGCACGAAACCGCCTCTTCCTTTGCCGAATGGTATGCCTCCGACAACCCGGAGGAGTGAATCCAACCCCCGTAGCATTTCCTTTTCAGTTGAATTTTTCTTACCTTTTGCGAGTTTAATCATAATCTTTCTGGTCATGCAAAAGAAGCTTTTCCTGCTGGACGCCTATGCCCTGATCTACCGGGCCTACTATGCCTTTATCAAGAACCCGGTGCGCAATTCCAAAGGCCTCAACACCTCTGCCATACTGGGATTCACCAACACACTGGTGGAAGTGCTTGAAAAGGAAAAGCCCTCCCACATCGCAGTAGCCTTCGACCCTGCCGGACCCACTTTCCGCAACGAGATATATGAACAATACAAAGCCCACCGGGAAAAAATGCCCGAAGACATCCAACTGTCCATCCCTTACATACAGGATATCATCAGGGCCTTTAACATCCCCATGATCGAGGTGGAAGGCTATGAAGCCGATGATGTCATCGGTACACTGGCATACCAGGCAAAAGATAAGGATTTTGAAACCTACATGATGACCCCCGATAAGGACTACGGCCAGCTCCTTACCGAAAAAATCTACATGTATAAGCCCAAGCGTTCAGGAGGAGAAGCCGAGCTGATCAATGAACAAAAGATCTGTGAACAATTCGGCATCGACAACCCCCGTCAAATCATAGACATCATGGCTCTTTGGGGCGACAAATCAGATAACATACCCGGGGCACCAGGGATTGGAGAGAAAACAGCCAAAAAACTCATCGCCTACTACGGATCGGTGGAAAAATTATATGAGAACATAAATGACTTAACGGGAAAACAAAAAGAAAATTTAATTAATTATAAAGATCAAGTAATGATTAGTAAGGAACTGGTTCAAATTAAACTGAATGTTCCTACCAAAATCAACACTTCAGATATTGAACTCCGCCAACCCGACGAGGAAAAACTGACCAGATTATTCCAGGACCTTGAATTCAAGACGCTTGCCAAAAGAATCTTCAACAAAGACGTGAGTCAACGCTCCCCCCAGGAACCCTTACAACAAACCATGTTCGGAGAATCGGCCCAATCCTCTCCACAGCCGCCTGAAACAGGAAAAGAAACCATCTCTTCCACGGATAAGGATTATCAACTGACCGATACAAAGGAAAAGCGAAAGAAATTGATCCAAACCCTGAAAAAGTTGGATGAATTTTGCTTTGACACGGAAACCACTTCGGTCAATCCCCACGAAGCCGAGCTGGTGGGAATAGCCATCTCCTGGCAAAAGGATCAGGCCTTTTTCATACCCTTCCCGCAGGATCAAAAGGAAGCCCAACAGATCGCCGGCGAATTCAGGAAAGTATTCGAAGATGCCAAGATCCGCAAGGTGGGTCAGAACATCAAGTACGACATCCTGGTGATGCGAAACTATGGCATCCGGGTACAGGGCCGGTTGTTCGATACCATGATCGCCCATTACCTGTTGCAGCCGGAGCAGCGCCACAACCTTACCATCCTCTCGGAAAAATACCTGAATTATACACCCATCAGCATAGAAGAGCTGATCGGTAAAAAAGGAAAGAACCAGCGCAGCATGCGTTCGGTACCGATACAACAGATCACTCCCTATGCCTGCGAGGATGCCGATCTGACCTGGCAGCTCAGGGAAATCCTGGAGAAAGAGCTGAAAGAGCATTCCCTTTGGAAACTGGCTGCTGAAATGGAGATGCCCCTGATTCATGTGCTGATCCGCATGGAAGTAAACGGCGTCACGATCAATGAGCAGGAGCTAAAGCAATACGCCGGAGAACTCAGGGAAGAGCTGGGTTCCATAGAAAAAGAGGTGCACGATATGGCGGGGGTCGACTTCAATATTGACTCCCCCAAGCAGTTGGGCGAAGTGTTGTTCGACCGGATGAAGATCGTGGAAAACCCCAGGAAAACACGTACAAAGCAGTATTCAACCAGTGAAGAGACCCTTCAGCAGCTCAGCGACAAGCATCCCATCATCCGGAAAGTACTGGACTACCGTTCCGTTCGCAAGCTGTTGTCGACTTACGTGGAGGCCCTTCCCGAGTTGATCCACCCCCAAACGGGCAAGATCCACACCTCCTTCAACCAGGCCATTGCTGCCACCGGCCGGTTAAGCTCCTACAACCCCAACCTGCAAAACATACCCATCCGGGAGGAACGGGGACGTAAGATCCGAAAAGCTTTTGTGCCGTCCGACAAGGATCACATTCTGCTGGCAGCGGACTATTCGCAAATTGAGCTCCGCATCATGGCCCATATGAGCGGCGATCCAAAACTGATCGATGCCTTTCACAACAACCTCGACATCCACAGCTCCACGGCAGCCCGCCTGTTCCATCTCGACAGCCTGGAGGATGTCACCCAGGAACAACGGCGCAAAGCCAAGACGGCCAACTTCGGAATCATATACGGCATCTCGGCATATGGCCTCTCCCAACGCCTGAACATACCCCGAAAAGAAGCCAAAGAGATCATTGATTCCTATTTCAACAATTTCTCCCGGGTAAAGGAATATATGGACCAACGCATTGAAGCGGCACGCGAGAAGGGTTATGTGGAAACCATCTGGGGAAGGAAGCGTTTTCTGGAGAACATCAACTCACGCAATGCCACGCTCCGGGGCATGGCCGAGCGCAATGCCATCAATGCCCCCATACAGGGATCGGCAGCCGACATCATCAAAGTCGCCATGCTCAACATCGATCAGGAACTGCTCAGAAAAAAATACCAAAGCAAACTCATCCTGCAGGTGCACGACGAACTGATCTTCGACGTCTACCGGCCAGAATTAAAAAAGCTCACCCGAATGGTGACCGACAAGATGGAACATGCCCACCAACTCGATGTACCCCTCACCGTTGAAACGGGTACGGGTGAGAACTGGCTCGAGGCACATTAAACACATAGTTGAAGAGTTGAAGGTTGAAGAGTTGAAGGTTGAAGGTTGAAGGTTGAAGGTTAAAGGTTAAAGGTTTGAAGTTAAGATTAACATTGAACATTCAAACATTCACCGTTCAACGTTTAACATGTAGCGGTGGGGGCTTGCGTCCATAGAGATGGTCATCCATCTTTACGGCCAGCATACGGAATTCGGGAGAATGGCGGAGGCCATGGCGCACCAGGTTGTGCAGGGGAGTATGGGGATGGGAATAAGGGCAAACACTCATGCACCGGGCGCAGTCGGTTCCCGTTTTGGTCCAGTAGGTGAAACACGCCTGCTGGTCGATCTGCCAGCGAAGCACCCCGTCGATCTCCCGGCGCCCGTCGAAGGAGATGGCACGCGAGGGGCATACATCGGCACATTTCTTACAGCTCGTGCAAAAATCAATCATAGAGGGATCCTCATTGCGTCCGTTTTCCATCAGGGGCGCCGAAGTTGTGACAACCGCGATCCTCACCCGCGGTCCAAGCTCCGGGGTCATCAAAAGCCCCATGCGTCCGATCTCTCCCAGCCCGGCATCCCGGGCCACCAACGGGCACACCACCTCATACTCGCCGTCTATATGAGCACGGGCCGAATAACCCAAATCCCTAATTATCTGAGCCATCCACACGGCAATGATCCCCGAGCGCACATATTGCCTCGAGGATTCCAGCACGCAATAGGCATAGGGCGCATTGCGAACATAATCGTGGTCCATCTCCACGGTCAGCGCCAGGGCATGGGTATGCCGGTTATCCACCGGCTCCCCGTAGTTGTGCCTTCTGCCCCGGTAGCTGTAAAGATGGTAATCCTCCAGCGCAGTGATGCCTGCACTGAGGGCTCCGTATTTGAGGGCCAGCTGCCTGAGATGCGCAGACAACTCCTTCCCGTCCCATTCCTGGCGGTGTGAAGCAACAGACCCGTCCACAAAATCCCGGTTCTTTTCAATCAGCTCAAAATTGGCGGCGGCAGCAGGAAAAATGAAGGGGTCATAGAAAAGGGCATCCTTCGACAACAAACCCGGATTCCTCCGAAAGGCATCATCCCCTGGCTGACGTTCCGGATGACGGCGGTAATAAGCCTCATATCTCTCACCTCCGGGCTCCAGAATGTCCCTGGAGAACATGGTGTCGCGCTCATCAATCCGACCCACGGGCACAATATGCTCTTCCTTTGCCGCCCAGGG
>JAGXLL010000055.1 GCA_018334675.1 Bacteroidales bacterium
GCCTCGAGCTTACCTTCTGTTTCTGGCTCTGGTTGATCTGAGGCTTGATCAGGATATGACGGGTGTTGATCTCATCATCCCGCCGTTCGAGGAGTTTGATGATGTGATACCCGTAGGCGGATTCCACTACGCTGCTCACTTCTCCTTCCTGCAGGCTGAAAGCGGCGTCGGCATAAGCAGGATCCAATTCATCGGCTGTACGGAAGCCCAGTTCACCCCCTTTGCTGGAAGTGCCCCTGTCTTCAGAATACAATACGGCCAGGGTGGAGAACTTCTCTCCCTCCATGATCCGCTCCCGCAGATCAAGCAAACGTTGACGGGCTGCACGCTCGGCCTGTATGCTTTGGGGCGGATACTTGATGATCTGGGCAAGCTGTACCTTTTTGTTGATCACCGGTATGCTGTCCTCAGGCATATTCTTGTAGTATTCCCGAACCTCCGCAGGGGACACCTGTACATTGGATATCAACTGACGCCTCATCTGCTGGGTGCGGATCTGCTCCCTCAGCAGCTCCCTGAAATCCTGACGGATCTCTGGTATACTTTTATTGTAATACTGCTCCAGCTTTTCCATCGATCCGATCTGACGGATGAAATAACGCAAACGCATGTCCAGCTGCGATTCCACCTGATTCTCACTTACCTGAAGGCTGTCGATCTCTGCCTGTATCAGCAAAAGCTTTTGTGAGATCAACTCCTTCAACAGATCACACCGCATATTCTCCGAATCCATGCCCTGAGCCCGGAACTGCATGCGCTGACTCTCAATATCGCTCTGCAGGATCTTTTTGTTGCCAACCACGGCAACAACCTGGTCGATGAGCTTGCCATTCTGAGCTTGCGATATGGGTATGATGATCAAAAGTAAAAGCGTGGCAATGACTGTTGTTTTTAACTGCATAAAATTCCTTGTTTTTAGTAAATGACAAATTCGTTGTGATTGAGTGCCTCGTTATAAATATCGTTTTCCAGTTTTTCCAGTAACTGATGTTTCCTTTTGTTGATAATAATGCTTTTGATCCGGTCTTCCACATAGTCCATAGGCGCCGTGGAGCCTTTGAGCTTATAATCATTGATCCTGATAAAGTGGTAAAAAGAGTTGTCTTTCACTTCCAGGAAACGCCTGTTTCTGAAGAATCTTTCAGGCCGGTCCATTTCATAGGGGATATTTTTGATCAGTCCGTTGAAGTCGATCCATCTGTTGTTGAAATTATCAAATTTTTCCGCATACTGATAGCAGTAATCCTTTAGCCTGGTGCGGTCCTGCTCGTCATCCGACTTGTACCATTGCCTTACCCGCCCCATGTTCGGGGAGTTTTCGGCCAGTTTTATGTACAATACGCGTGCCAGATTCTTGTCGAGAACGAAGTTTGAAGTGTTTTCATTGTAATAGGAAGCAATCTCTTGCTGGCTTACCGCCGTATCAAGCTTCTGGTCGATCAGTTGCTGTTGGTAACGGTAAATCAGCAAGGAAGCCCGGTAATTTTCTATTTGCTTGCGGATGTCTTTGCTCTGCGGATCCAGGTTTTCCTCGGCCTTGTTGAGCAGCAGCTGCCGCTTGATCCAGTCCTGGATGTAGTTTTTGGCGATCATCGTACTGTCTTGCTTCGGCTTATTATCAGGAACCACACTCTTCAGATCCGACAGATACAAATATTGATCGTGAATTTTGGCGATGGGTTTTTTCTCGGGTTTTTGGTTGTTCTGGCATCCTGCCGTGAAAATAATTGCCAGCATCAAGCCTAATAACGCGTATTTCATTTCGGTCCCTGGTTTTGTATGATCTCTTCTAAGACTTGTTGGTTCACTTGTACGGGGTATTTCTCCTTCAATTGTTCCAGCCATTGTTTTTCCAGATGGTTCTGATAGTCGGCAAGCACCGACCCTCTTGCTTCTTCCAGCGTTTTGGGCTGGACCGGGATTTTCTCCCCTCTCACCATGTAAAAGTGTTCCTCGCCCAGATCCTGCCAGGTGCCTTTATCCCATGCACAATGGTCAACGACTTTGTTTTCTCCTTTATGGAAAATGCCTTCCTCTATTTTTACCCGCTGGTTGCCTTCTTCATTGAGCCGATTGAGTACTTCCCGGTCGGAATATTTTTTTCGGAATAAACCACCCTTCTTCATCTTACGCACTTGCTCCAGGGTGTTTTTATCATTGCAAATGTAGATCTTGCCTTTGAAACGTTCCCCCCACATATATTGATTTTTGTGGTTTTGATAGTACCTTTTCAGCCCTGTGGTATCTTCCGAGGCCCTTGACCAGACCCGCCGGTCCATGATCTCGAAAAGCAGGATACCGTCGTGGTATTCCTTCAGGATGTATTTATACTCCGGGTATTTTTTTTTCAGCCGTTCCTTTTCATATTCAATGATTGTGTTCTCTTCGAACCGGGAATAAGCGGTATCAAGAAGATATTGGCCACGGAAGTTACCATCCAGATCCTTGGGCAGGTTCTCCAGGAAGGGGATGAAATCGGAGGTAGTGTATTGAGCGTCCCCAAGGGTAAAGAGGATGTTGTTGCCCGTGTTTGCCCGGAGCCGGTCCCACTGTATCTGGTGTTTTTCCTGATCTATGAATCGATAGAGGCTGTAGAAGTTTTCCTTTTTCCGGGTGAAGCCATAATCTTTTTTGAGCTGTTTGATCAGCGTGTCCTGGGTGATTTCATAACGCGGGTTATTGGCGATTTTTCTTTTCAGCTCTTGTTTTTCTTCCTGGAAAGTGCTGGGTGTTTTCTTGTCCAACAGCTTGATGATATGCCATCCGATGGGTGTTTTGACAGGTTTGGTGTAATCGCCCTGTTCGTCCAGTGAGAAGGCAGCTTCTTCAAAAGCAGGCACCATACGGCCAACACCAAACCAGGGCAGCTCGCCTCCCTGTTGGGCAGAGCTCTTATCATCGGAATATTTTTTGGCCAGCTTGTCGAATGAAGCGCCCTGTTTGAGCTGATGATAGATGTTGTTGATCTGTTCTTTTTTCTCATCCCTTTTTTCCCGGGGCATGGATGATGGGGCGATCAGCATAATATGGGCTACCTTGACCTTTCCCTGGGCTTCACGCTCGCCGGTCTTCTTAAGCAGGTGGTAGCCAAAACGGGTTCTGAAAGGTTGGGAGATCTGGTTGAGCTCCATATTATAAGCCCTGTTCTCAAAGGGATAAACCATCTGCAAAGCAGTGAAATAACCCAGGTCGCCGCCGTTGCTTTTGACAGAGGGGTCATCAGAAGTAGCCCGCGCCACTTCGTTAAACGATTCATCCTTTTTGATGATGCGCTCCCGGATGGAGTTGATTTTCTCGTAGGTGCTCAATGTGTCGGGATAGGCAGCAGGTCGGGGCATGGAGATGAGGATATGGCTGGCCCGTACTTCTTTTTGGCTGCGTTGGTAAGCCTGACGTATGAGGCTGTCCAGCACCTTTTGATCGATCAGGTAAGGCCTGGCCAGTTCATCCTTGTATTTGGCAAGCTCCTTTTTTATGGGAGGCAGTGTATCGAGCTTTCTGTTTTTGGCTTCAATGACCTTCAACTTGAAATGAATGAACAGGTCGAGATAATCCTCCACACTGGTTTGTTCTCCGGACTGTATGTTTTGCTGGTTTTTTTCGTAGATCCGGAGAAACTCTTTTTTGGTGATCTCCCGCTCATCGATGGTTAACAGGACCTCGCTGTCGGATTGCCCCAGAACCAGGTTCTGAAAGGGGATCAGGAGGATGACAAAGAGCAATTTGAGGGTCTTCATGATCGCGTGTTTTTTGCTTTGGATACGATTATCTGCTGTAATTGGGTGCTTCTCTGGTGATTGACACGTCATGCGGGTGGCTTTCGGTCATGCCTGATGCTGTGATCTTGATGAAGCGGGCTTCTTTGAGCAGGGCGATGTTGTGTGCTCCGCAATAGCCCATGCCAGCCTTCAAACCGCCAATCAGCTGATAGGTCACTTCTGCCAGGTTGCCCTTGAACGGGACTCTTCCGGTGATGCCTTCCGGAACCAGCTTGCGGACATCTCCTTCCAGATCCTGGAAATAGCGGTCCTTGGAGCCTTCCTGCATGGCTTCTACTGAACCCATTCCCCGATAAGTCTTGAATTTGCGTCCCTGATAGATGATCGTCTCACCCGGTGATTCTTCCACCCCGGCAAACAGGGACCCGGCCATGATGGTATCGGCTCCTGCGGCAATGGCTTTCACCAGGTCGCCCGAATAACGCAATCCGCCGTCGGCAATGAGAGGCACGCCTGTGTTGGCGCATTCCTTGGCTACATCGTAGATGGCTGAGAGTTGCGGCAGGCCCACACCGGCAACCACACGGGTGGTGCATATGGAACCGGGACCAATACCTACTTTCAGTGCATCGACACCTGCCCTGATCAGGTCGCGGGCAGCTTCGGCCGTGCCAATATTACCTACGATCACCTCCAGGTCAGGATATTGCTGTTTGATCTTTTTCAGAGTCAGAAAAACGCCTTTCGAATGGGCATGAGCCGTGTCGATTACAATCGCATCTACATTCTCCCGAACCAAAGCCCCTACACGATCCATCACATCGTGCGTGGTACCCACGGCCGCTGCTGTCCTCAGACGCCCCTTATCATCCTTACAGGCATTGGGGTTGTCTTTCACCTTGGTGATGTCCTTGTAGGTGAGCAACCCGATCAGCTTGTTGCCATTGTCGATCACAGGCAGCTTCTCGATTTTATGCTTCTGCAGAATGTCGGTAGCCTCCTCCAGATCAATGGACTGGGAGGTGGTGATGATTTTGTCCTTGGTCATCACATCGTCCACCGGCCGCGTGTAATCCTTCTCAAAACGCAAATCCCGGTTGGTGACAATGCCGATCAAGATATTTTCCTTATCCACCACCGGAATACCACCGATCTTATAGTCTTTCATGATGTTCATCGCATCACCGATGGTGCTGTCTTTCTTGATGGTGATGGGATCATAGATCATGCCATTCTCAGCCCGTTTAACCGACTTAACCTGCCGGGCCTGCTCTTCAATGGTCATATTCTTGTGGATCACTCCGATGCCTCCCTGACGGGCTATGGCGATGGCCAGTCCCGCTTCCGTCACCGTATCCATGGCAGCTGATACAATGGGTATGTTGAGTTTAATATTTCTGGAGAACCGGGTTGATAAATCGACCTGATGGGGCAATACCTCAGAGTACTGGGGGATCAGCAGGACATCATCAAAGGTATAGCCATCAGCCTGTATTTTATCCTTATCGAAAGACATGTGATTGATGATTTTTGGTTAATTTTAAATCGCGCCAAATTACAAAAAAATAAGCAAATAAATGGGATCTGTGTTTGAAAAATATTTCATTCCGGCCCCAGAGAATTATGAGCTTACAAAGCCTTTTCAGACATGTCGGAAGGGGAGCATCTTCGATTGGTTAACTGCTTGATTAACCGGCAATTGGCTGTGTGTCACCGGTTTTATGGCGGGAATTCCCGCTTCTCTCTCGATCCCACGCCTGAAAGACCTTATTTAAATGTTGTTATTTATAACGTAATTTTTGTAGGAATGATATTTACAGGAGAATAAATTTGATGGCCAGGCAAGACCCACATCAATCGAACCTTTACAGGCAATTGCTGGAGAAGTACTGGGGTTTTAAGCAATTCAGGCCGCTTCAGGAAGACATCATTCACTCAGTGATGGAAGGCCGCGACACCCTGGCGCTTCTGCCTACCGGCGGAGGTAAATCCATTACTTTTCAGATCCCGGCCCTGGCAAGGGAGGGCATCTGCCTGGTGATCACACCCCTGATAGCCCTGATGCGGGATCAGGTGGAGAGGCTTACTCAAGCCGGTATTAAAGCCATGGCCATCCATTCGGGCATGACCCGTCAGGAAATTGATATTGGCCTGGATAACTGTATCTTCGGTGATTATAAATTCCTGTATATTTCTCCAGAACGCATTGAAACGGAATTATTCAGGGTCAGGGTCCAAAAAATGAAGGTGAATCTGGTCACTATAGATGAGGCACATTGTATAAGCCAGTGGGGATATGATTTCCGACCTTCTTACTTGAAAATCACCCGGCTCAGGGAATACCTGGCTACTCCGGCACCTTTCCTGGCCCTGACCGCCACGGCCACTCCCGGGGTGGTAGAAGATATCCAGAACAAACTGACTTTCAAGCGTCACCATGTCCTACAGGCCAGTTTTGAGCGCAGCAACCTGGTCTATCTGGTCCGCGAAGTGGAAGATAAACAGAAATACCTGCTTAAGAGTCTTTCCAAAAACCAGGGATATGGCATTATATATACCCGGAGCCGAAAACGTACCAGGGAGATCGCCGAGATGCTGGTTAAAAATCATATCTCTGCCGATTATTATCATGCAGGCCTGGACTACGATACCCGCGAGACGAAGCAGGATAGCTGGCAGAAGGGCGATAAAAGAGTTATGGTCTCTACCAATGCTTTCGGGATGGGCATCGATAAGGCCGACGTCCGGTTTGTCATTCATTACGATTTGCCTGATACCCTCGAGGCTTATTACCAGGAAGCAGGCAGAGCCGGCCGTGACGGCAAAAGAGCGTATGCCGTGCTGCTCTATAACAAGGGCGACCGGACCAGGGCTGCCGACAGAGTTCGGCGCAACTTCCCCAATATTAAGGATATAAAGACCTTTTATGAGGCCCTGGGCAATTATTTCCAGATACCGCTGGAAGGGGGAAAGAACATGGCTTTTGATTTCACTGCCTCCGATTTCGCCTCCCGTTACCGTTTCAGCCTGTCTGCCATATACAGCAGCATCGATTTCCTGCAGAAAGAAGGATATATTGAACTAACCGATGAATTGTCCAACAAATCCAAAGTCCATTTCCAGGTGAACCGCGATGAACTCTATAATTTTCAGTTAACAAGGGCCGGCTATGATACCTTCATCAAGCTGCTGCTGCGGTCTTATACCGGGGTTTTTACTGATTACGTCAAGATCGACGAGCAATCGCTGGCCCGTAAGGCTAACGCCAGTAAAGAATTAATTGTTAAATACCTGATCCAGTTGAAAAAGCTTAAGATCCTGGATTATATACCCTACCGCAAAACCCCTATGGTCATCTATACCGAAGAACGCCTGGATAGAAGGAACCTGCACATCTCCAGGGAAAAATACACCCGGCGCAAGGAGCTGTATGTGCAAAAACTCAAACATATGCTTCATTATGCCGGCAGTACTACCCGATGCCGGAGCCGCATCCTGCTGGAGTATTTCGGTCAGACCGACACCCGGCCCTGTGGCCGCTGTGACGTTTGCTTGCGGAAGAAAGAGCTTGAGCTGCATTATGATGAGTTTGACCGCATACATCAACAAATCCGTGAAAAATTGCGGCAGCACAACAGGTCAACCGAAGAGCTGGTCGATGAGTTACCCCTTTCCGAAAGCAAGGTTATAAAAGTGGTTGATTTCCTGATGGATAGCGGAAAAATCGTTCCTTCATCCGATGGCAAATTGCTGTGGAGGGACAAAAAAAAACCAGGCAGGTAAAAGTTAAGGAAGATACTCTAGCCTGCCTGGAGCCGATGCTAATGGAGGTGATTCATAAAATAAGATGCAACCGGAAGCAATAAAGTTGCGTGGTGGATAAAATTTTTTCCTGCTCCTACGTTTATGGTCTTTGAGATAAATTTATAGATTTGCCAAAGAATTTTTGATTATGGAAAACAACACCCGACAGGAGCTTCTCAATAACGAAATGGTCAGTACTTTCGTGACAAGAGCAGCCGAATACTGTACTTTCGTTGAAAATGCAGGCAACTTTAGTAAAGTGGATTTCGTTCAAAAATCCATCCGGTTGTTTTCAGGGATGTATGCTGCTATGGCCAACATGCCCGATATTACCAATGCCACGGATTCGGTCAACGAGAAATTTGTCGACGAGCATGTCTGGCATCGCATTTATAACCAGATAAACAGCAAGCTGGGTTATCATGATGATTATGTGGATGTATACGATCCCGTGGCCAAAGAAGATCAGGATGTCAGCATTGTAAGTCTGGCCGACAACTATGCCGATGTTTATCAGGATATCAAGGATTTTGTTAGCCTCTATAGCATGGGCAATGAAGAGGTGATGGTTGATGCCCTTTGGGAATGCCGGATGAATTTCGAGGAATACTGGGGTCCCAAATTGTTGAGTGCCCTTCGCACTTTACACCGGTTGTATTTCAGTGAAGAAGACCTCAGGAATGAGCAAGAGGCAGCGGGCCAGCAAAAGGAAACCGGTGAGGATGAAGATCAGCAAAGCCGTGGAGGCTGGTTGTTTGAAAAAACCAGGGAACAATATAAAAAGAAGGATCAGTGATGAAACATGACACCCCCATTACCGAGGAAGAGATGAATCGTTTGCCCCGCAGAGAGTTTGACGGGGAAATTTTTTTAATAGATACCCTTGACAAGCTGGATCAAGCCATGCCCATGCTGAAAGGGGAGAACCTGCTGGGCTTTGACACCGAAACAAGGCCATCCTTCAAGAAAGGAAAGAATTATGAGGTTGCCCTGCTACAACTGGCCAATGCCGACCGGGCGTTTTTGTTTCGCCTGAATCACATCGGTATACCTGATGCGTTAAAGGATTTGATGGGGGATCCGAATGTGCTGAAGATTGGACTGGCCCTGCGCGATGACCTGGCTGGTCTGAAAAGACTGGATCATTTTGAGCCGGCCGGTTTCATTGATCTGCAGGATATGGCCAGCGAAAATTCCGTGCCTCATAATGGCCTGAAGAAACTGGCTGCCAAGTTTCTGAACTACAGAATATCCAAATCACGGTCCAAAAGGCTTTCCAATTGGGAGGCAGACAGGCTTGGCCCAAAACAGGTCCGCTATGCCGCTACCGATGCCTGGGTTTGCTATGAGTTGTACAAGGTGATGAAGAAATTATAAGGAAGATCTTATAAAGCAATGGGCGCCACCATAGCTGATATTTTCAGATCAAACCCCGAGTCCCCTCCGAAAATAATTTTGTGGAGATTCGAGTCCTTCAGTGCTTTGAAACACATGGGTGGAGCATGGGTTTGTAAGTTATAAATATGAGCCCCTCCGAAAAGTAATTTTTTGGAGAATAAGGCCTTTTATGGTTTGGTAATGCATTGATAGATAAGATTTTAACAGATCAAGAGTTCATGTTTTTTATTAAACAGACTTTTTGTAGTGGATTCATAATCGTAAGTAAAAAAAGCAGGAAATGAATCAATCAGGCCATGTAATACTTAAGTCCGGCAAGGATCAGTCGCTGATGCGCTATCACCCCTGGGTCTTTTCCGGAGCCATCAAGAAGACCAAAGGATCCTTTTCCGAGGGCGATGTGATTCGGGTTTACAACAACAAGGACCAGTTCCTGGGTCTGGGCCATTATCAGCCAGGAACCATTGCCGTTCGTGTCCTGAGCTTTGAAGACCGGCCCATAGATGATGCCTTCTGGAAGGAGCGCCTGCAGGATGCGATTCATCTGCGAAAACGGATCGGTTTGATGGATAATCCGGCCACCAACGTTTTCCGTTTGGTGAATGCGGAAGGCGATGGGCTGCCAGGACTCATCATCGATTATTACAATGGCACGGTGGTCATTCAGGTTCATTCTGTAGGTATGTTCCGCATGATTGTTACTTTCGCAGATATCCTGAGGGAGTTGCTGGGGAGTAAGCTTAAATCCGTGTACAACAAAAGCGGGGCCTCCCTGCCTCATAAGGCTGATATTGACCGGGAGGAAGGTTATTTGATCGGTGCATCACCGGACAACAAGGTGCAGGAGAATGGTCTGTCCTTCCGGGTGAACTGGACAGAGGGTCAGAAGACCGGTTTTTATATTGATCAGCGGGAGAACCGGGCCCTTGTAAGGAGCTATGCCAAAGATGCCGATGTGCTGAACCTGTTTGGCTATACCGGTGGTTTCTCCGTCTATGCAGCCGCCGGTGGATGCAGGTCGGTGGTTTCGGTCGATAGTTCCCAAAAAGCCACGGAACTGGCCGGCGAGAACATGAAGCTCAACTTTGCAAGAGGGGTGAAGCATGAGGCGATTGCCCGCGATGCATTTGAATACCTCCGGGAGAGTGAAGGCCGGTTCGACCTGATGGTCCTCGATCCGCCCGCTTTTGCCAAGCACCACAACGTGTTGCCCAATGCCATACAGGGGTATAAAAAACTCAACCGTCTGGCCATTGAGAAGATCCGCCCCGGTGGGATCATTTTTACCTTCTCCTGTTCCCAGGTGATGAGCCGGGAGAACTTCCGGAAGATGGCCTTTACTGCCTCAGCCAATACCGGTCGAAAAGTCCGCATCCTGGGCCAGATGAGTCAGCCCCCCGATCATCCCGTCAGCATCTACCACCCCGAAGGAGAATATCTGAAAGGCTTGATCCTACAAGTTTCAGGTTAGCTTCAACCTTCAACTCCTCAAACGTTCAAACGTTCAACTGTTCAACTTCAAACGTTCAATCAAACTTTCAACATCAAATGTTCAATCAAACTTTCAACATCAAACTTTCAACATCAAACTTTCAACATCAAACTTTCAACATTTTATATATATTTGTAGTGAACCCTAAAAGTAAATTTCATGGATCGCAACCAGGCAGAGGAACTGCTTAACCAGTACATCAAGGATGAAAAGATGCTTTATCATTGTTATGCCTCAGAAGCGGTGATGCGGGCCATAGCACGTAAGCTGGGGCGGGATGAGGAAAAATGGGGCATAGCCGGCCTGCTCCACGATATAGATGCCGAGATCACCGATAAGGAACCGGAACGTCATGCCCTGGAGGCCATTCCCATTTTAAGGGAACAGGGACTGGAGGAAGATATGCTGGATGCTATTAAGATGCACAACGAAGAGGCCACAGGTAAAGAGCGGACAAAGGAATTTCAGCATGCACTGGCCGCCGGAGAAACCATTACCGGATTAATTTATGCTACTGCCCTGGTTTATCCGGACAAGAAGATTCAAAGCGTCAAGCCCAAATCCATACGCAAAAGAATGAAGGAAAAGGCCTTTGCGGCTTCGGTCAACCGCGATACCATCCGGGAGTGCGAGCAGATTGGTATACCACTGGATGAATTTATCGAGCTTTCGCTGAATGCCATGAAAGAGATTGATAACAAGATCGGTTTGGGCTGATTTTAGCATTGGATAATCCAGTAGTTGATGACCGTTTTCTTAATGAACCTGATGCATGCTCCAGGTATATGGGGCATCACCTGCCTGTTTATCTTAATGGGGGCATCAACATGCAGGTGCGGAACCATGTTAAGCCAATCTACCTGGAGAGCCTTACTTTAAAGGTGGACCGCGAACAGATGTCCTGCTTTTCTTTTTTTTAACCCTAAACCAAGTCCTATGAAGAATTCAGCCTTTCAGCCTTCCATGATGGGATGGCCTTATCTGTTGTTGAGTTTTTTTCTGATCCTCTCCGGATGCCATTACAATCCTGAACCAGGCAGTTCAGCCCAGGGAGAGAAACGTCGGCAAGCCTATGAGCAGCATCGCACGATGCAGGCCAACTCTGATTATGCAGACAAGGAGTGGATTTTTTTCGGACCCAGGTGGATGAGTGGCCGTATAACGGATGTTGCCGTTCCCAATGGCAGCCATGATATTATTTACGCCGGGGCAGCATCGGGTGGCGTTTGGAAGAGTTATGACCAGGGTAAGACCTGGGAACCAATATTCGAAAATGCGGCCTCCACCAGCATAGGGGATATAGCCATTGCACCTTCCGACACCAATACCATCTGGGTGGCCACCGGCGAAGCCAATATCTTTCGCAGCTCCATGGCCGGTACCGGCATCTATAAATCTACCGATGCGGGAAAGACATGGAAAAACATGGGATTGAACGCTACCAACACCATGGGCCGGATCGTGGTCCATCCGGAGGATCCTGATGTTGTTTATGTGGCAGCCTCGGGCAATGAGTGGACGACCAATCCCGAACGCGGCGTCTTTAAAACTACCGACGGTGGCGCCACCTGGGAGAAGATCTTTTACATCAATCCCCGGATTGGAGCCATTGATCTGGTTATGGATCCTGAAGATCCCCAAACATTATATGCTTCCATGTGGCATCGCATACGCAAGCGTTGGAGCGATCCCGTCCCGCAGCCGGGTGATGGCATCTTCAAGACGACAGATGCAGGGAAAACCTGGAGAAAACTTGCTGTGGGACTGCCAGACGACTCTCTTACCGGTCGTATTGGAATCGATGTCTCCCCTTCACAACCCAATATCGTATATGCCTTCGTGGACAATCATCATGTCGATACCACCGCTGAAGCAACGGTCGATTCATATGGCCGGGAGCAAACACGCAAAGTATACGGGGCCCAGGTATTCAGAAGCATTGACAAAGGAGAAAGCTGGGAGAAGATGAGTCCGGATACCGGGTTGATCGACAACCTGACCAATACCTATGGATGGGTGTTTGGTCAGATCCGCGTGGATCCCAATGATGCCAACACCATCTATGTGATGGGTGTGCGGCTCGCCAAATCCACCGACGGCGGCAGAACATTTGAGCGGCTCTATGATGAGGGGCTGCATGGCGACCACCATGCCATGTGGATAGATCCCAACAATTCCGATCTGCTGGTCAATGGGAATGACGGAGGTGTAAACATTTCCCACAACCAGGGCGAAACATGGTACAACAATGAAACCCTTCCGGTCGTGCAGTTCTACAATGTACATTATGATATGGAAGATCCCTTCCGGGTATATGGTTCGGTTCAGGACAATGGCTGTTTCCGCGGGCCCGTCGACCATCGCCCCGGTATTGACTCAGCCCGGCAATGGGAACGCATACCCGGGGGAGAAGGCACCTACATCGTTGTGGATAAAGAAAATCCGAATATTCTTTTTAATTCTTCTTTTTATGGCCGCCTGCGCAGATGCGAATATACCGATGGCGAATGGGAGGTGGAAAAGATCCTCACCCGGGCCGAAGAAGGCGAGCCGGAGCTCAGAGGGCAGTGGCTGGCTCCAACCATTATGTCACCTCACGACAAGAACGTGTTGTACCACGGGATGCAGTTTGTATTCAAAACACCTGACAGGGGAGAGACCTGGGAGAAGATCAGCCCCGACCTGTCCAATTACAATCCTCAAAAACAAGGAGAAAGCTTTTATTCCATCTCCTATGCCACCATCAGTACTTTGAGTGAATCCTCCCTGAAACAGGGTTTGATCTACGCAGGTACGGATGATGGCAACCTGCACATGACAAGAGAAGGGGGAGAGATATGGACCACCGTTGTCCGGGGGCTTCCTCAGAATAAGCATGTCTCCCGCGTAGTAGCCTCACAGCACAGCGAGGGAACGGTTTATCTCACACTCAATGGCAAGCGTCAGGACGATTTTGAAGCATATGTATACCGTTCAGATGATTATGGATCCAACTGGGAGGATATTTCCTCCAATATGCCGAATAGTCCGGTGAATGTGGTCATAGAAGATCCCCGCGACCAGAACATCCTGTATGCAGGAACGGATATTGGGGTTTACATCTCGGATAACAAGGGCAAATCCTGGCAGGTAATGGGCAGTGGCATGCCTTCTACCTATGTGCATGACCTGAAGCTGCATCCCCGCGAGCGGATCCTGGTTGCCGCCACCCACGGACGGGGGATGTTTAAACTAACACTTTGAGTGGTTGAATTGTCAAATTGCTGAATTGTTGAAAACATACAACATGACGTTCACCGTTCAACTTCAACGTTTTTTGGCTATCATCAAACCATCGCGGATGGGCAGGATGATGCTTTCCATTTGGGGATCGTCGCGGACCATCTCGTTGAATTGCTGTATGCCCCGTGTGTGGGGATCGCCGGTAGGTTCCTCCAAAATTTTGCCGTCCCACAGCACGTTGTCGACCAGAAGCGTCCCGCCCGGAGGGAGGAGTGGCCGGCAAAGCTCCAGGTATTCAGGGTATTGCCGCTTGTCACCATCGATAAAGATCAGGTCGTAGGGACCTTCCTGGTGCCTGATAAGCTTCAGTGCATCTCCGATATGCAGTCGAATGTGATCCTGTAAGCCCGACCGGTCGAAGTAATGACGGATGAAGTCCTCTAATTCGTCATTGATCTCTATGGTGTCCAGTTTACCTTCCAAAGCAAGCCCCCGGGCAAGGCAGATGGCCGAATACCCGGTATATGTCCCGATCTCCAGGATAGCCCGGGGATGCAGCATCTTGCTGATCATCTCCAGCACCTTTCCCTGAAGGTGTCCGCTTAACATCCTGGGATGAAGTATCTGCTTGTGGGTCGCCCGGTAAAGTTCATATAGAAGGTCATCTTCACCCCGGGCCTGATTCAGTATATATTGTTCCAGTTCTTCTGAGATATCAAACATAACTTACAGATACGTTAAGGTCGTGATTTGTTGTGGGTTCAATACTTCACGGGCTGTCTCCATCATTTGCTCTGCGGTGACGGCCTCGATCTTTTCCCGGATCTCCTCGAGTGAGTCAACCCGGTTGAGCATCAGGTAACTTTTTCCGTTGGCGATCATCCGGGTAGAGGGGCTCTCACTGGAGATGGCCAGCTGTCCGAAAAGTTGCCGCTTGGCTTTTCTTAGTTGCATCTTGCCCAGGGGGATAGTCCGTAGACGCTCCAACTCTCTGTATACCTGCTCCAGGGTCTTATCCAGCCTGGATTTCTCGGCACCGAAATAAAGGGTGAAAAGCCCCACATCTGAGAAAGGAGTGTAAGAAGACTCTACATGGTAAACATATCCAAGTTTTTCCCGGAGCAACATGTTGAGCCTGGAATTAAGTCCTGGCCCGGCTATCAGGTTCTCCAGCAGGGTCATGGTAATTCGTCGCGGATCATAAAGATCGTAGGCCACATTGCCGATGATGCAATGAGCCTGGTTGGTATCCCTTTGAAAGGTTTTGTTTTTGGGTTGATAGCCATTGTAAGGTATTCTGCCCCGGGAGTCAGCTGCGGGGAGAATTTGGCCGAAATGTTTTTCGCACAGTTGAATAAGCCTGGGAAAAGAAATGTTTCCAATGGAGGTGATCACCATTTCCCCGGGCAGATATTTGCGCCGGACAAAGCTTTCAATATCTTCCCGGTTAAATTTTCTCAGCAGATCAGGCGTGCCCAGTATGTTGCGTCCAAGAGGCTGTCCTTCAAATACCAGCTCTTCAAAATCATCGTAAATGGATTCGGCCGGGTTGTCTTTATAGGAGTTGATCTCATCAATGATCACATCTTTCTCCCGAACCATCTCTTTGCCGGGGAAAACGGAGTTGAAGGTAATGTCCGAGAGCAATTCCAGGGAGCGTTCGTAGTCCTTATGGAGAAAAGAGGTATGTATACAGGTTTCTTCCTTACTCGTATAAGCGTTGATCTCACCTCCAACATCATCCATCCGGCTGAGGATGTGATAAGCTTTTCGCTTTCGCGTGCCTTTGAATATGAGATGCTCAACAAAATGGGCAATGCCCTGCTCATGGGCTTCTTCATCACGCGAGCCTGCATTGATGATCAGCCCGCAGTGTGCTACCTCCG
>JAGXLL010000017.1 GCA_018334675.1 Bacteroidales bacterium
ACCTTCCGCAGGGTGTGGTTCCGGTAGCGGCCATCATGATGGGCTATCCCGATGAAAATCCCGGATTGACCGATCGCCTGCCCCTGGAGGGAGTAGTGCATTACGAGACCTATAAAGATTATTCCAGTGATGACATCAACCGCATCTATCATGAAAAGGAAACCCTGGAGGAGACTCGTCAGCTGCTGGAAGAGAATGATAAAGCTACCCTGGCCCAGGTATTCACCGACAACAGGTATAAGAAGGAAGACAATCTGCATTTTTCCAAACAATTTCTTAAAGTCATCCAGAGTCAGGGGTTTATGAATTATGTGTAAGAGATTGATTGTTGCATTTTAGAGGCTGTATGACCTGTTTCAGGCATGCAGCCTTATGTTTTTCCAACATGCTGCAGATTCCTTGTTTTTATGTAAATTTCAGTCTCTACCCATAATTGGGCTGTAGTTAGGCATGATAGATAAGCCTTTTGTTTTAAGGGAAGGGAATGGTTTTATATACCGGACTGTCATGAAGATATTCAAATGTTTGGTTTGGATTCACCTTTTTATATTTTTTTCCGGTGCAGTATGGTCCCAGCAAGTAGAATTGGAAGTGGTATCTGGCGACACCTCTGAATTTTTTTCTCTCTGGGAGGAAGAGGTGGAAGGTTCCTACCGGGATTCGGCCACGGCGTACCGGCAACTCCGCCAGGCACTCTCTAATCTCCAGAGGCAGGGGTACCTGGCAGCCAGTTTTGACAGCCTAAATTATCATGGGGACAGGATAAGGGCTTTCCTGCATCCTGGTGATCCTTATCGTTGGGGACGTTTTGAAGTGGTTTTGCCGGATCATAAGCTCGCCAGCAGCATACCCGCGCCGGAAGGCTTGGGAGCTCATCAGGTGATCAATCTGGAGGAGTTTAACCTTTATAGGGAAAGAATTATCACATTCCTGGAAAACAGGGGATACCCTTTTGCCTCTGTAAATATGGTGCGGCGTAACGAGGCCGGGGGCGACACGCTGAACGCTTTTCTTCATGTTGAGACAGGCAAAAAGTACATCATTGATAGCATCTACATCAAAGGCGATGATCCGGTGAACCGGAAATACCTGTATCCATACCTGGGTGTTCGTCCCGGGATGGTATACGATGAGTCGAGCATACGGGAAGTACCTGTGAAGATAGAGAACCTGTCCTTTCTACGTCAGATCCGTGATTTAGAGCTGGAGTTTTCCCAGGGTAACCGGGTCAATGTTTTTCTTTACCTGGATCGGGCCAGGAGCAACCGGGCAGAGGGTGCAGTGGGCTTCCTGCCTGGTGAGTCGGGGAAGGTTCGTTTTACCGGTCATGTGAACCTGGATTTATGGAATATTTTTCGCAGGGGGGAACAATTGGGGATGCAGTGGCGGAATCCGGAACCCAAGACCCAGGAGTTGAATCTGAACGTGGATGTTTCCTATTTGCTCTTCCAGCTGATGGGATTTCATGGAACATTTGAATGGTACAGGAAGGATACCAGCTATATGAACCGCAGTGCCAGGCTGGGTGTGCCCTTTCATGTCAAGAGCCACAGCAGGATAGAGGTCTTCGGCGATTTTGAGGCTTCATCGGTGCTATCCGGTGGTGGTTTGTCGTCACTATATGAAGATTATTCCTCCAGTTTGTGGGGCTTGCGTTATCTATACAACCGGCTGGATTATCCACTCAATCCTGCTCGTGGCATGCGGTGGGATGTTTTTTTGAGTGCAGGAAAACGAAAAACAAAGGGGGCCGAAAACTCCCAAACCAGTGCTGAAGCCGGATTGGATGCATCGCTTTATTATCCGCTTTATGGTTCCTGGATCCTTCATCTGGCCAACCAAAGCCGTTACCGTCAGGTATGGGAAGAGGGCAAAACGGTTGGTATCAGGGAGAACGGGCTTTACCGCTTTGGCGGATTTGGCTCGCTGAGGGGTTTTGATGACAACGCCCTGCAGGCCTCCGCATATTCGTTCTTCACCCTGGAAGTGAAATACATTCTCTCGAGAAACAGCAATGTATATGCCTTTTTTGACGGTGCCTGGTATAAGAAAGATACTCCACAGGGCCAGATGACCGATGTACCCTATGGGTTCGGGCTGGGTGGCCATCTCGACTCAGGCATGGGCATCTTTTATATCAGCTATGCCCTGGGCCGGCAGTTCGGTAACCCCATCGATGTTGGCTCCGGCCGGATACACCTGGGCTATGTCAGCAAATTTTAGATGGTTGTCTTTGTTTTCACACCCGGGAAGTCAAAATAATTGATATCCCCTGGATGTTGCCTCAGTAATTTCCGTAAAGTTTTAATATGGGCTCGCGGATGCGTTGGGCCTTGTCGCTCAGGTAAAAGGCAATGGCATCGGCAATCTCCACGGGCTTGATCCACTCGTCGAAGTTGGCATCCGGCATGGCTTCCCGGTTGGGGATTGTATCAATCATATCCGGAGCCAGGGCGGCTGCTGAAGCATGGGTGCCCTTGAACTCTTCATTGACGATCTCTGAGAGTTTGATAAGCATATGCTTGGAGATAGAATAGGAGGTCAAGGCTTTTCCTCCCTTCTCCAGAGCAGGTTTTGATGTAATGAAGAAGATATGTCCTTGCTTTTGACTTTTTAGTTGTTCAGCCAGCGGTCGGGCAAAATGAAATGCGGTTTTAAAATTCAGGTTGATCATTTTGTCCAGGTCGTCGTCATTGGTTTTGAGAAAGGGTTTCATCTGAAAACCACCCACGGTGAGAACAGCACCATATACTTCACCGGTTTGTTTGATGTACTCTGCTGTCTCCACCGCATTAAGGGCATCTACTGCTTTCAAAAATAAAAGTCCGTTATTCTTAAATGTGGATTTCACCTCCTCGGGATCGGGACCCCCCGGGATGATTGTGCCATGTACTTCATAGCCATCGTTCAGGAGCTTTTGAGTAATAAAAGTTCCCAAACCTCCATTTGCGCCTGTAACAATAATTTTTCGTGCCATAGTGCATTTTTTTATATATTGATGATCATTGGGTTATTTACCTGCCCTCCTTAATGAAAAGTCAATCATCCTTCTCGATTATATTATTGCCTGCAGGACATTATTTTCTTTTAAGGAGAATAATAATTTGGAAGATGGATCTTCCAGGTAAAGGGTACAACAATCACGAAAATAAAAAGTTAAAAAACAACCGGTAGCTTACGGGTCCCAACTTTACGGACCTTGCAGAACCGGCTGGACCCTCCGGCAGGATACAATAACAATCTATTTAATCACTTGCTCAATCACCCCAATCTACCTTAAACGTTAAACGTTCTTGCGCCGTCAAAGATAGTGTTTGTCAAGTTTAGTAGGCTAAGATTGGGAAGAATCCATAAAAAACCTGTCCAAAATTTACTTGATGGCAATTTTGGACAGGTAAAATGAGAAAAGGTAGGGTTCTTTATTTTCAGAAAATTATTTAACCATTCAATATTAGGCTTTTGATGAATGATGTGTGTTATTGGGTTTGCTTATAATGTACTTCTGAAAGTTCGGCCAGCATCCGGGCGCTTTTCTCCGCGGTGATATCCCGTTGTGGGTTGGCCAGCATCTCATAGCCTACCATAAATTTTTTCACCGTGGCGCTGCGCAGCAACGGTGGATAGAAATGCATGTGAAAGTGCCATTCCGGATGGGGTTTGCCGTCGGTCGGGGTCTGGTGTATCCCGGCCGAATAAGGAAACGAGGTCTCAAAAAGATTATCGTATTTGATGGTCAGCCGGCTGATGGCATCGGCGTAACTTTGCTGTTCCTGTTCAGTGAATTCGCCGATGTTGCCCACATGTCTTTTGCTAAGTATCATGGTTTCAAACGGCCATATGGCCCAGAAGGGCACCAGAACTACGAAATCTTTGTTTTCCAGGACGATCCTTTCCTGCAGGTCCGTTTCCCGCTTCAGATAATCCTCCAACAGGCTGGTTCCGTGCTGTTGATAATAGTCTGCCATGTTGTTGGTTTCTTTGAGCGGCTCGACGGGTATGGACTCCTGGGCCCAGATCTGACCGTGCGGGTGGGGGTTGCTGCATCCCATGATGCTTCCTTTGTTCTCAAAGATTTGAACGTAGTTGATATAATCTTTGCTGCCCAGATCCCTGTATTCTTTGATCCATTGCCGGATCACTTCCAGTATCTGTTCCTTGCCCAGTTCAGCGAGGGTGAGGTCGTGCCGGGGCGAGAAACACATCACCCGGCAGGTGCCTTTTTCACTGATGGCATGGAGTAAACCGTCGTCTTCATAATGACCATCAGGGATATCGCTCTCCAGGGCAGAGAAATCATTGGTGAACACGAAAGTGCTGGTGTAGTTGGGGTTTTTGTTTCCCCCGGCCCGGGAATTACCCGGGCACAAGTAGCATTTTTCATCGTACCGGGGTCTTTTTTCACCGGCTTCTTCCTCCTGTTGACCCTGCCAGGGCCTTTTGGCCCGGTGAGGGGATACCTGTATCCATTCCCCGGTGAGGATATTGAATCTTCGGTGGCTATGATCCTGTAGATTAAATTGTGCCATGAATCAATAGATTTATTATGATATATATTACCAGAGGAAAATGTATAACACGGCCAGTATCGCCATGATTCCTATGGCCATAATGTTGAATACAGTCCCGGTGTGGAACAATCCTTTATAAATATGCACCGCCTTGGGATGGTCTTCCTTCGTCTCAAGCCTGCTGATGGTGATAAATACACCAGCCAATATCAGGGCAACAATACCGATGCGGTTCATGAAGGGTATATCTGTAAGAGCTGTGAATACCCAGGATAGGGGGATCGTAAGGATCGCTGTCCATAATGCGGCATTGGCTGTACCTTTTTTCCAGAGCAAGCCGGCAATGAAAATCACTACCACTCCCGGGGTGATGTATCCGGTGAAATCCTGGATATACTGGAAGGCCTGATCCAGTTGACCCAGTAAAGGACGGGCCACCAGGAAAGCAATGAGCAGTGCGGTGAAGCTGGTGATGCGACCCACCAGCACCATGTTGGTCTCACTTACATTTTTATTGATGAAATGCTTGTAGACATCAATGGTGAATATGTTGGCCGTTGCATTGAGCATGGCAGCCAGTGAGGAGACTACTGCTGCTATGAGTGCAGCGAAAGCTATTCCTCTCACGCCAACCGGAACCAACTGCAATACGTAGGGATAAGCTTTGTCGGAAGGAGACAGGGCTCCATCGCTGAGGGCATAAGCAGCTATACCGGGTACAACCACAATGAGCGGGACCAATATTTTAAGGTACCCGGCAAAAGCCAGTCCTCTTTGTGCCTCTTTGATATTTTTGGCAGCCAGTCCTTTTTGTATGATATACTGGTTAAAGCCCCAATAGGCAAAGTTGGCCACCCACAATCCGCCAACCAGCACGCTGATTCCGGGGATGTCCTGAAATGCATCGCGTGTACCCCCTTCTCCGTCGGGAATCATGATCTGGCCTTTTTCAATGATCATATCAAATTTTTCGGGAAACTGATTGAATATTTCAACCAATCCGGCAACTGGTCCGCTTCCCCCGTACATGTCGGCTACGGCATTCAGGGCCACATAGGTAGTAATCAATCCGCCTCCGATCAAAAAGGCTACCTGAATAAAATCTGTCCAGGCCACGGATTTCAATCCGCCATAAATGGAGTAGAGGGCAGCAAAAAGGGCCAGTCCTATGATGCCATAAATAAATGGAACGCTCATGATGGTGTTCAGCGCCAGGGCACCCAGGTACAGTACAGAGGTTAGGTTAACAAAGACATATACCAACAGCCAGAGCACTGCCATGACTGTCCTGACGCGGTTATCATAACGGCGCTCTAAAAATTGAGGCATGGTATAAATCTTCTTCTCCAGAAAGATGGGCATGAAATACTTGGCGATGATCAGCAGGGCCGCTGCCGACATCCATTCATAACTGGCTATGGCCAGACCGATCGCGTAGCCGGAGCCGGACATGCCAATAAACTGCTCGGCCGAGATGTTGGAGGCGATCAAGGAAGTACCGATGGCCCACCAAGGCAGTGCCTTGCTGGCCAGGAAATAGTCGCTGGAATTTTTCACATGGCCCTTTTTCTCGCGCGACATATACATAGCCACTCCAAGGATGAGCACCGCGTAAAGGGCGAACACGATATAATCAATAGTGACAAATTGTTGTGCCATAAGATCGTTTTTGAAGGGTTAAATATTTATTTTTTTTGCACCGTCCCGGATCAGGGTTGTATAAAACTCGGGCTTGAGCCCTGTTTTGGCTTCATAGTTTTTACCCACCTGTGAGATGAATGCTTCTGTTGCCTCAGCTCTAACCAATGATACCGTGCATCCTCCAAATCCTGCTCCCGTCATACGCGAACCCAGGACACCTTCCAGTTTGCGGGCTTCATCAACCAGGGTATCCAGTTCTTTGCCCGTCACTTCGTAATCATCGCGGAGAGAATCATGGGATTCATTCATTAACCTGCCGAATGTTTCCAGGTCACCTGAATTTAAAGCTTGCGTGGCGGCAATAACCCTTTTGTCTTCCGTTATAACGTGGCGGGCACGTTTTTGAAGGACCGGATCGGGGATACGTTCCTGAACTTTTTGAAATTGGGTGTATTCAATTTTTCCAAGGTTTTTAAAGGCTTGACCTTCTTTGTTCAGATGTTCCAGAGCCTGTTCGCACTCAGTGCGGCGTTCATTGTATTTTGAATCGGTTAGCTTTCTTTGCTTGTTGGTGTTGGAGATGATCAGTTTATGATCTTTTAGCTTTACCGGCACCAGTTCATAGTCCAGGGTATCGGTATCCAGAAAGACGGCGTGGTTTTCCCTGCCCATTCCAACGGCAAATTGATCCATGATGCCGCAGTTCATTCCAACGAAATCGTTTTCTGCCCTCTGGCTCAGCTGGATCAATTCCACCAGGGAGTGACCGAAAGAGAATATATCGTTTAAAGCAACGGCCGTCACCATTTCAATGGAGGCAGAAGAGGAAAGGCCTGCACCATGGGGGATGGTGCCCGAAAACAGAAGCTCCGCACCTGTTTGGAGTTGACTGTTTAACTTTCGAAACTGGTCGATAATCCCCAGGGGATAGTTTACCCATTCCTGGCCATGTTTTTCATGGATCAAATCCAGCGGGATGGTCGGTGCATACTCGAACTCGGTGGTTGTGAGAGAAATGTGTTTTTTGTCGCATTTTCTGACCAGCAGATATGTTCCGTAATCCAGGGCACAGGGTAAGACATAGCCACCGTTGTAATCGGTATGTTCACCGATTAGATTTACACGACCCGGGGCAAAAAAGGCGTGAATCTGTTCTTTACTTTCCCCGTATATCTCTGTAAACTTGTTTTTTAACTCAGTTGTGTCCATTATTCAAAAATTTTTGAATGAGGAGATATCTTTTGCAATCCTGTTTAATCATCCACACAGGTTATTGGATGGTGGAAAACTTATAAATGGTTTGTTTTTTATAAGTCTCTCCCGGTTTAAGCACCGTGGAAGGAAAGTTTTCATGGTTGGGTGAATCGGGAAAATGCTGGGCCTCCAGGCAGAAGGCAGTCCGATACTCGTAGGCCACGCCATTCTTACCCACCTGCGATCCATCCAGGAAATTACCCGAATAAAATTGCAGTCCGGGTTCTGTTGTATGAACTTCCATCTTTCTGCCGGTAGTGGGTTCGTATACCTCGGCTGCCAGGGTCATGGCGTCTTGTTGAGGCTTGTTAAGCACCCAGTTGTGGTCGTATCCGTTGCCATATTCAAGTTGCTGGTAGCCGGCATTAATCTCGGCACCCATCTTTTTAGCCTGTGTAAAGTCCATGGGTGTGCCTTTCACCTCCCGTATTTCTCCGGTGGGTATCAGACCACTGTCGATGGGGGTGAACTGATCTGCATGAATGGTTAGTTCATGATCCAGGATCTTGCTTTTTCCTGCGTCTTTCAGGTTGAAAAACGAGTGATGGGTTAGGTTGACAATGGTTTTTTTGTCGGAGGTGGCATGATAGTCAATCTTAAGCTCATAATTGTCGGTCCAGGTATAAACCACTGTGGCAGTAAACCTTCCAGGATACCCCATTTCACCGTCCTTACTGACATATGTAAGATGCAGGCTTTGGGGGTTCTTGTCATCCTTCAGCTTAGCCTCCCAGATCACGTTGTGAAACCCATCAGGTCCACCATGCAAGTGGTTGGGTCCATTGTTTTGCGGCAGTTGATAAGTTTCTCCGTCCAGCGTGAAACGGCCCTTGTCGATGCGGTTGCCGTAGCGCCCGATAAGGGCTCCGAAATAGGGTTCCCCGTTGATGTAGTCTTCAGGCTGTTCGTATCCGAGTACCACATCCCCCAAATTGCCATTTTTATCGGGAACCTGGAGGGACATCACTTTGCCGCCGAAATTGGTGATCTTCACCTCGGCTCCGTGTTTGTTGGTCAGGGAGAATACTTTGAGTTGGTCTGTCATTTTCATATTGTCCTGGTTTTTTTCAGATTTTTTCGTTCCGCATCCCTGAAAAAGCAAGAATGCAATTGCGATAAGAAGAACAGAAGTTTTTTTCATGGCGCCTGTTTTTTAGTTAGATGGAGTTTCGAATGATTAAAGAAGCGGGATTTTCAATGTGTTCGTTTTTTTTGTTGAGAACCATACGTGCCAGGGTCCTTCCCATGGCATCAAAGTCGGTGGAGATGGTGGTGATGCCATCGGCCACTACTTGTTTCAGTGGTGTATCGTTATAGGATATGATGCCCAGGTCCCGGCCCAGGGTTAAGCCTTTTCTTTTGGATTCCTTCACCAGGGTCACCAGGTCCAGGTCATTGGGAACGATATACAGCTCACCCTTTTGAATCTCTCTGCTTTTGAGCTCATGTATAACCTGATGGTGGAACCGGTAGTGGATTGAAAAGTTCCGGAAGCCCTCCAGCATGCCCACAGGCTCTTTTCCTCCTGGGTGTACCATGATCAGTGTCTGGTACTTTTTCAATAGTTCTATACCGGATTCCAGTGCCTGGTAAACATCCTTGTGAAAGTTTTGGTATACGGCAGGATAATAAGGTCCTACCTCCCGATTAAGCTGATCAAGCAAATACACATTGGCTTGCTCGATTTGGGAGACCACCGGCCGGATATCCCTGAAAAAGACCGGCATGATGACATAGGTGGTGTACTTGTTCAGATTCTCCAGGATCAGGTTTTTGAATACCCGCTTGTTGAAATAATGAAAGTAGATGTCAACGGACGCTTTGTCTTTGACAGCGTTGGTAAAAGAATTATAAAGTTGTTCTTTGAAAGCATTGAGTTCATCAAAGAGCAGGAATATCTTTTGCTCGCGATCTATCTGTGTGCTGTTCACGTAATATCCCTTTCCCGGGGTGGAGGCGATGATGCCCCGTGTTCTGAGCTCGTTAAAGGCAGTTAATACCGTATCTCTGGAGAGCGAGAGCTCTTTGGCAATGAAGTTGATTGAGGGGATTTTGTCTCCCAGTTGCAGCTGTTTGTTTTCAATGGCATAGTAAACAGATTGAATGAGCTGTTTGTATTTGGGTACATCTGAACCTTCCTCTATTTGGAAAATTTGTTGTGCCATAACGAACCAACTAGTAGGTACTAGTATGCAATAATAAAAAAATTTACCTGGAAGCACAATCCCTAAATAACAAAAATTTAACAATAAATTCCATTTTATTATCTTTGCACCGTCACGAGCAGGATGGAAGGCTTTCAAGCGGCCTGGCAGCCAAACAACATGAACATGAAACAGCAGGAACTTAAAGTGGAGCTGACAGCAGATGGTTCTCATACCCTCTATCTGCAGGGGCTTGAAGAGTATTATCATTCCTGGCACGGGGCCGTTCAGGAATCCCGCCATGTATTTATTGATCAGGGGCTGAAGCAAGTGAAGGCAGGAGAGGTGAGGTTGCTGGAGGTAGGCTTTGGCACTGGGTTAAATGCTTATCTCACCTGTATGGAAGCAGAAAGTATGGATTTGAAGGTTGACTACGACACTATTGACCTCTATCCCCTTTCCGGGGGGATCATTCGCAAATTGAATTATACTCAACAAATGGGCGGTAAAGGGGCGGGTATTTTTAAAAAGATGCACCGGGCGGGTTGGAACAGGCAGACCACCCTGACTCCTTCTTTTACCATTTACAAGATTTTGGAGGATTTCCTGAAATTTCACCCGGAAGGGAGATACCGGCTGATCTATTTTGATGCTTTTGCTCCTGAGAAGCAGCCTGCCATGTGGCAGGAGGATCAGCTGAAGAAGATGTTTGATGCCCTCGAACCCGGTGGGATCCTGGTAACTTATTGTGCCAAAGGAAAGGTGAAGCGGATGCTCAGGGGAATTGGGTGCCAGGTCGAAACGTTGGCCGGACCGCCCGGAAAACGGGAGATGATACGTGCCCTCCGGCCTGAATAATTTTGTAGATGATTTTTTATCGTGCCCCGGATATTTATTATATCTTCGCTCCGTGAATTGAACTATTTATAAATTAAAAAAGTATGAATATGAATTTTAGAAATTTATTGATTTTAGCTGTATTGGTGGTATTTATCGGCGCATGCAGCAAAAGTACCAACATTGGCAAAAGCGCCAAGATAAAATCTGAACTCGATACCGTTAGTTATGCCCTTGGAGCGGATGTGGCCAATAGTCTTCAAACTCGCAATGGGGTAGATGAGTTGAGCTATACTGCTTTTATGAAAGGTATGCAGCAAGTATTCGACGGAGAAGAAGTGATGCTGGACGATACCGAGCGTCAAAGCAAGATCCGTGCTTATTTAGAGGAGCTTTCCCAAAAGCGGAACCAGGAGAACCTGGAAGCCGGCAAGAAGTTCCTGGAAGAGAACAAGAGCAAAGAAGGGGTGAAAGTTACAGAAAGTGGTCTGCAATATAAGGTGATTGAAGAGGGCACGGGTATTTCACCTGATGCCAACGACACGGTGAAGGTTCATTATGTTGGTAAAACCATTGACGGAGAGGTGTTTGACAGCTCCAAGGAAAGAGGCGAGCCTGCTGAGTTTCCTGTTAACCGTGTTATTTCAGGATGGACTGAAGGGTTGCAGATGATGAAGGAAGGAGCCAATTACAAGTTGTTCATACCCACTGATCTGGCCTATGGAACCCGGGTAAGGCCTGGCGGAGAGATCGAGCCCAATGAAGCACTGATCTTCGATGTGGAGCTTCTTGAGGTGACAAAAGTTGAAGGCGAAGGCCAGGAGCAATCGCAGCAAGGACAGTAATTTTATCGGGCAAATAAAGATAACTGAAATGTTTTACGCCTCCGGCTTACTCCAGCCGGGGGTTTTTTATGGTTTGAACAGCGTACGGACTGAGTGGGAATTTCCTTTATTAACCTGCTTTTCCTCCGTATTACGGATGAAGGATAGGCGGTCCGGGAGGTTCATTTGTGTGAGGTTTCTCAATGGGGGGTATGGGATTTTTTTGGTCTGATATCAGTCGAGGTGGTGCATGATCTGCCTTTTCTGTTCAAAAAAGGCCCGGCTGTCGAGATTTTTTTGATTTTCCCCGAGGGAGTTATTCAATTGGCGTTTGATTCGGACTGGAGGCCGGCTGAAGACGAATAACTCTTCTCCCAGTACCAGGGCCTCGTCTACATCGTGGGTGACAAAGACCACGGTTCGACGGTCTTTTCTCCAGATCTTCAGGAAAGTCTTCATCAGGTTCCATTTAAGTCGGGGGTCGAGGGTTTTCAGGGGTTCGTCCATCAGGATGATGTCGGAAGGGTAACAAAAGGCCCGGGCTATAGCCACGCGTTGTTTCATGCCTCCGCTGAGCTGCTCGGGATGGTAATGGGCAAAATCCTGAAGGCCTACGATTCTCAGGTTGTTTTCGATCACTTTATCTTTATTATTCATGGGGTGTTGGCGCAGCACGAACTTCAAATTGGATCTTACCGTCTTCCAGGGAAGCAGGCGGGGTTCCTGAAAGATGAATGAGAATTCCTTACCCAGGACACCGTCGATGGTACCGCTGTCGGGATCCATGATGCCTCCTATCATGTTGAGCAGGGAAGTCTTCCCGCAACCCGATGGTCCCAGTATGCAGCTGATCTTTTTTTCAGGCATTTCCATGGAAAACTTGCTGAAGACCACCAGGTTCTCAAAGGCTTTGTCAATATTTTTCAGTTGGATGCTCATATCGCAGGTTTTTTCCAGGAGAGGGTTTGTTTTTCTATAAATCGGATCGCGTGATCAAACAGATAGCTTAATACAACGGCCACCACTGTCCAGGCTATGACCCTGTCCACCAGCAGATAGGTCTGTGCATTCTGCATGAAGGTTCCGATCCCATATTGAGGTTGGCTAAGGACCTCACCGATGATAATAGCCCGCCATCCAAAACCCATGGCGCTTGATACACCGCTAAAGATGAAGGGGGTGGTGGCAGGCAGGTATATGTCGCGGATGATCGAGGAGGTTTCAATGCGGTAAACTTTGGCCATGACAATCAGCTTCTGATCGACGTTTTGAATCCCTTCTGTGATGTTGGTGCAAATGAAGGGGAACATAGTCAGAAGGGCGATGAACACCGGTACCTGTCCCACATCAAACCAGATAAGCGCCAGCAGGATCAGAGATATCACCGGGGTGGAGCGGATGGTAACCAGTATAGGACGCAGGAATGCGTTGAAAGCCTGGTTCATGCCGGCGGCTACCCCCAGAACCAGGGCCAGGATAAAGGAGATGCCAAATCCAATGAGCCCTCTCAATATAGTGGCCGATATGATGCGCAGAAATTCCTTTTCCCTGAAAAGATTGATCACCGCCAGGGTCGTTTCTTCCGGGGAGGGAAGAATCAACTCCGAGTCTATGGCCCAGGAGCCTACCTTCCAAAGGCCCAGCAGGAAAAGCACCGATATTACCGTGAAGATTCTATTTCCGGAAAAAGAATTTTTCATCGGGCATTTGGCCTCCAACAATATCAGGGTTCATTCGATAGAAAGTATTCAGATAATTGAGTATCTGATCCTGTATGTTCTCAGCCCTTTCCAAACGTATGTTGCATCTGGGTATGGATTGGGCAGCCACTTGGGGATCATTCAGAATCTTATAGTGTGTGATCCTTTGTGCCCCTTGATCGGGATGCTTGTTGACCCAGCTGATGGAGTGTTTGTAGGCCTCAAGAAAGGCATTGACCAGGGAAGGATTGGATTTGGCAAATTGCTGATGCACCAAAAGCGCGGTCTGGGGGATCTCGGAATCGGTCTGTTTCTTCCAGGCCTCATTCAAACTCAGAATGGGTTGTACCTGTCGATTCTTTTTTATCACCATGCTTACCAGTGGCTCACTGATCACTGCCAGAGGCGCCTTACCCGAGGCCACCGCATTGGCCAGCTCGATGTGCGTGGGGAAGGAATAATCCAGGGTCACATCTTCCTGCGGGTCCAGACCATTGGCCTGCAGCAGGTATCGAAACATCACATCCGGCGTCATCCCTTTGGCCATCAGGTAAATTTTCCTGCCTTTGAGATCCTGCCACCGGCTAACATCTTTCTGATCACCGAAAAGATACAACGTACCCCATACCGGTATGGCCGCCAGCTGATAATTAACCCCTTTATTATAGAGGATGGAGGCCATATTGGTAGGAACCACGGCAAATTCCGTTTTTTCCTGGAACAGCAGCGGTCTGACCTGAAGCGGTTCATTCTTGATCTGAAAGGAGAGTTTCTTGTCATCCAGTTTTTTTAGTGAGTCCATCATGTGTACCATGCTGATTCCGGCAGGTCCGCGCAAAGTAACAACATGGATGGTGTCGGGGTTCTTTTTTGATGATCCATTCCTGCAAGAGAGGAGCATAGAGGCAATCAGCAAAACCAGAAAGGTGTGTTTGAGGAAGCATTTCATCTTGACCGATGCATTTGGTGACCCTTCAAAGATAATAACTTTGACGGACCCGGCCTATTTATTATGTCAAATGCCAGCGATCAAATTGATAAAAAGCTTTGTAAAAAATAAATTTGGAATAAATTTGGCCTAGGATTGAAGGATTGAAGTATTGAATGGGATGTACATTTGTCCTCTTATATCCATATTTGCCTTCGCAACAGAAAATCAGGCAGGGTGTTGAATTAACTATTAAAAGATCATTATATGAAAAGATGGATTGTAGTCATTGCGCTTTTTATGTTAGCTACCGGCGTGTATTCCCAACCGGGCTATCAGACCGGAATAGGTGTACGGGGTGGATTTGTATCGGGTGTCACCATCAAGCATTTTACAGACAGTGAGACGGCCCTGGAAGGCATTCTTTCCTTTGGCATTTGGGGTTTTAATGCCACCGGGTTGTATGAGATACATGCCCGTGCCTTCGATGTGGATCGGCTCAACTGGTATTATGGAGGAGGTGCTCACATAGGGCAGTGGACCGACGATCATCCCTTCTTTGATACCCGCGGACAATATGCCGTAGTGGGGCTCGATGGTATCCTCGGGCTGGAATATCAAATTGAAGAGATACCCATCACCATCAGTGCCGATTGGAAACCTACCATCAACTTTACCGGTAATCCCGGTTCCTTTGGGTTTGGCGGGGCCATGTCGGTACGCTATGTCTTTTAATATTCCGGCCAAGCAGAATCAGAGGGCTCCTCAAATGGTCAGCCCCGGTTTATAAAGAATCCCATCCCTGATCAGACCCAGCCCCGGATATATTGTGCCACCTACATGGCTATGGTGATATACCTGAAAGCTCTCTCACCCGGCAGCGCAGGAAGGAAGGGGCCCAATGCCTTTTCTTGAATCGGCCGGCAAGCAGGGTGTTTGATGAAATTTATCCTTGTTAAATAGGAACGACAGATGCCTCGAATCTCAATTTTTTTATTTTCTTTGAGGCAAAAATGAAAAAAGGGACTTTTGTTTTCTTTTTCATGCTCACCTGGGCAAGCCTGCTATACGGGTCCAACCCTCAAGGGCAATACATTACTTCCTTTTCAAGCCTGGAATCGGATACAGCGGATACCCGCCTGGAATCATTCATAAATGAACAAACTGAAGGACAATGGTTTTTGGGATACCGCTATGGGGAGTTGAACCAGGAACCCCTCAATCAGTTCACCCTGAAAAGAGGCTATATCACCATAAAGAACCGTTTCAGTGAGCACTGGTCGGTTCGTTTCACCCAGGACATCACCCTGGACCAGGAGGGGAGCGACCGGGGTAACGTGGAGATGCGCCTTAAATATTGTTATATCAATTACCAGGCCGGTGATTTTGGGGTTTTTACCGATCCTCAGGTGGAGGCTGGTTTGGTACACCGGCCCTGGCTGGACTTTGAGCAGAAGATCAATTCTTACCGGGTGCAGGGAACCATGTTCCTGGAACGGGTTGGCCTGATGAATTCGGCCGATTTCGGGTTAACTTTTAGCAGCCTGTTGGGAGGCGAGATCAGCGAACGATACCAGAAGGAGGTAAATGATGATTATCCCGGTCGATACGGCAGCTTTTCGGTTGGTATTTATAATGGCGGCGGTTATCATGCCCTGGAATACAATCAGACCAAGAACCTGGAGAGTCGTTTGACTTTGCGTCCATTTCCCGCCTCATTACCCGGGCTTCAGTTTACCTATAACCTTGCCCTGGGCAAAGGTAATACAGAGCTTGCCCCCGACTTCCTGATGCACAGTGGATTCATCAGTTATGAGCTCCCCCGTCTAACCCTGACCGGTCAGTATTATGAAGCCCTTGGTAATTCAAGCGGCAGCTACGCCAACACCCGTGGAGGCGCCTACCACAACGAGGGATATTCTTTTTTTGCTGAATATAAGATCCCCCATACCCCCTTGAGTTTGTTCGGCCGGTATGATCATTTTTTATGTGGGGAGGTCAATATTCCCGACAGCCGCCGGGCGATTACAGGTGTGGGGTACAATTTTTACCGGCAAAGCAAGCTGGTACTCGATGTGGATGCCCTCGACCAGGGCCTCAACGGCAACTGGAACAACCAGATTTACGAAGCCGTGGTGGAAATACGATTTTGACAGGACTGCTGTGATATCAGGCTTTTAGTTTCATCAGAAGATAGGGACCCTGCAAAACGACAAGCTTTAGAAAATGGCCTTTAGTACACTAATGATCAAAGCTATGGCAATAAAAATGATTCCGATCATGGCTGTGGTTTTAATCTTGAATAAACCAATTTAATACAATTGAGTGACTTATTTGTTAAACAAATATGAAATTATTCTGTAATTTTTCCGTGCAATATACATGCCATGATTTTTTCTCCGGTAGAATGGGGTTCTCAGGATTGCCCGGAGATGGAATTGTTATGGAACCGTACACCTTTGTCCGTTTGCGTACAAGTTTACTGTTCGAATATTGTTTTACCCGGAATCTTTCCTGTATCTTTGAGCCATCATAGCAATTCAGATAACGTTACTATGGAATGCACCGGTGAAAAAGCCCTTTTCAATGACCGGCTGGTTGCTTGCAAGGAAGTAGAGCAAACAGGTACCCACCGTGGATTAGCTGTATATGAAATTTTCCGGGTTGTAGAAGGTGTGCCGGTTTTTCTTGAGGATCATTTGCGGCGTCTCTACCAGAGCCTGGAACTGGAAGGGGTGAGCATCCAGGTGGACCGGGATAAGATGAAGAAAAGAATAGATCGTTTGATTGCTGCCAATTCCATACTTTCCGGCAAGATCAAACTGGTTGTAAGCTTTACCCCTGCCAATTCATCAGGAGAATATGACTTGATGCTGTATTTCACTCCTTTTGATCCGCCTACGGAAAAACAATACCGGCAGGGCGTCCGGACCATCCTTTGTTCCGCCATGCGTAAAGATCCCAATGCCAAGGTGATGCATACTGAAGCCCGCAGGCTGGCCGATGAAAAGATTGAGCAAACGGGGGCCTATGAGGCTTTGCTTGTCGACCGGGACGGTTATATTACCGAGGGCAGCCGTTCAAATGTGTTTTTTGTGAGGGGCCCGAGCCTGGTTACCCCACCGGATGATAAGGTGCTGCAAGGGATTGCCCGCAATAACATAATGCGCATATGCCGCGAAGAGGGAATAAATGTGGAGATAAGAAAAGTACATCAGAATGAACTTTCCGGCTTTGATGCGGTATTCCTTACCGGGACAACTCCAAAGGTTTTGCCTGTGCGTTGGATCGACGGAACGACATATTCCGTCACCCATTCGCTGGTTCGCCACCTGCTGGAAGCTTATGACAAGAGGTTGAGCGAATATATTCGGGCGAACAGATGAAGTGATTCAAAAATTCATAATTTTATACGTTTTCCGGCAATATGAAATCAAAATCATAGATTTATGCGCGAACTATATCCATTGAAGTTTGAGCCCATCTATAAGGAGAAGATATGGGGTGATCAACGCCTGCGTACCCAATTAAACAAACATACAGATCCCGATAAAAAAATGGGCGAGAGTTGGGAATTATCTGCCGTGGAGGGAGATGTTTCGGTGGTGAAGAATGGTTATTTGGCCGGCAACAATCTTCAGGAGATCATCGAGATCTATATGGGTGATTTGGTGGGTGATGCGGTTTTTGAGCGTTATGGACAGGAGTTTCCCTTGCTTTTTAAATTCATAGATGCCGATGATGTGCTATCCATCCAGGTACATCCGGATGATGAGATGGCAAGGAAGAAGCACAATGGCAATGGAAAAACGGAGATGTGGTATGTTATTTCTGCAGATGAGGGAGCCGAGTTGATTTCCGGGTTCAACCGGGAAATGGATCAGGAGACCTACCTGAGACATCTGAATGAAAGCACTTTACCGGAAATATTGAATCATGAGAAGGTACAAACGGGAGATGTG
This sequence comes from Bacteroidales bacterium, assembly GCA_018334675.1. Taxonomy (GTDB): domain Bacteria; phylum Bacteroidota; class Bacteroidia; order Bacteroidales; family UBA12077; genus JAGXLC01. Next base: position 17,799 of record JAGXLL010000017.1, read on the forward strand.
TTCTTTCTCCCGGCAGGAAGGGTTCATGCTATAGGGGCAGGTATCCTGCTTGCGGAGATACAACAGACATCCGACTGGACCTACCGCATCTTCGACTGGAACCGGATGGGAGCTGATGGGAAACCCAGGGAGCTACATACGGACCTGGCCCTTGAGGCAATGGATTTCAAGTACTACGGGAAGTATCGCACCGACTATGCGTTACAGACCAATGAGGCCTCCAACCTGGTTAAATGCGATTATTTTACCACCAACATCATGAAGATTGACCAGCCCCGGCAGCGCGACCTGATCGAGCTGGATTCGTTTATTGTTTATATGTGCCTGGATGGCAAACTGGAACTGATATACGACGAGACGGATTCCGTGCATATCGAGAAAGGTGAGACACTGCTGGTTCCTGCCTCCATCGAACATCTGGCTTATAAACCGCAACCAACAGCCAAGGTGCTTGAAATATACGTTGAACGTTGAACTTTTAACTTTTTTTCAACTTTGAACATAACATGGATGCCATGCCTGAGAGTACGAATGCGGTGATATTATTCGACGGCTACTGCAACCTTTGCAGCGGATCAGTGGTTTTTATCCTGAAGCGGGAGCGGGGGGACACGTTTCGTTTTGCTTCCCTTCAAAGTGAATATGCGGAAAGATTGCTTGAAAGGCTTGGGATCCGGGATGAAGCTCCCGATTCCATCATCCTGGTCGAAGGTGATCGCTATTATTACCGCTCCCGTGCAGCCTTACGCATTGCCAGGAGATTGCGGCGACTCTGGCCACTGATCTATGCTTTGGTGATTGTACCCCGGTTTATCCGGGATCCCATCTACGACTGGATAGCCCGAAACCGCTACCGTTGGTTCGGCAAACGCGATACCTGCTTCGTGCCTTCGAAGGATATGGGTTATAAGTTCCTACAATAAATAAGTCACAAGAAGAACGTTGAACACTGAACGTCAAACTTTTAACGTTTAACGTTCAACGATTCAGGTATTTGTCGTTGAGTAAAGCGACAAGTTCGCTGATGGCGGTTTGAGCGTCCTGGGTGGCAGGGTTGAGGGTTTTGTTCTTGAGCTTGAGCATCAGGATGCCATAGAGTCCCTGAAGGGCTGCTTCGATATCGCCGGTAGCCGTGCCCTGTGATTTGCTCTTGAGGTCGTTGAGGCTTTGTTTGGCCTGGTTATATGCCTTGACATATTCCAGCTCGTCGGTATTGTGGATCAGGTTCTCATGCAACTCCTCCAGTTCCTGGACGATGTCGCGCAGGAATTTGAGATGTCCTTTTTCCTTGATGCCCTCCTGTTCCATGCGGCGGATCAGGTCTTCATACCACGCCCGCATCTGGTGTTTGACTTCTTCAGGCTGGTCGAATTCCTGAATGATATTCTTATCGATCACATCCAGGTTGAAGTTGCTGGCCCGGATCATATCCTCAATCTGCCACATGTACAGGATGTATTCGGCGATGTTGGTTTTTTTCTTTTCCCGGGCAATGATCATGGTCTACAGTCCTTTCTTTTTGAATTGGTCCAGTTCGCGTCTTTCTTTCTTGGTGGGGCGTCCCTGACCTTTCGGCCGGTGCTCCTGGATAACCTGCTTCTGGACATCCAGTTTTTTCACCTCTTTTTCCGGTGTGATGTCCTCGAGGTATTCCCGTGCAATCCTGGCCGATTGCCGCTTGGCCAGCAGCCCGAGCACCCTGTACTTGTAGAATACCGGTTTTTTTTTGACCGTAACAATGGCTCCCACCTTAACCTGATGAGCAGGTTTGACCTGCTGGTCATCGATGAGCACCCTGCCTTTTTTACAGGCCTGTGCGGCCATGCTTCGTGTCTTGAAGATCCGAACGGCCCACAGCCATTTGTCTATTCTTAGTTCACCCTCTTGTGTTTCCATATTGCTAAGACGTTCGGGATTACTTTTTATTGTACCGGGTCATGGTCAGCTCCATGCCGATGGTACCGAAGGCCTTGATCATCTCGCCTGCATGTTTGACCAGCTCGTCCAGCTTTTCTTCTTCTTCGGGGCTCCATTCTCCCAATACATAGTTTATCTGTCCGCCTTTGGTATATCCGTTGCCAATGCCAAAGCGGATGCGGGCATACTCATTGGTGGCCAGCACCTGGTTGATATTGGCCAGTCCGTTATGTCCGGCATCTCCACCTTTGGGACGTAGGCGAATGGATCCGAACGGGAGGGAGACGTCATCGACAACGACCAGAAGCCGTTCCAGAGGGATTTTCTCTTTCTTCAGCCAGTAGTTAACAGCTTTACCGCTGAGGTTGACATAGGTGGAGGGCTTAAGCAAGACATAGGTGCGGCCTTTGTGCTTGAGGTAGCTGACAAAGCCATAACGTTTGTCCTGAAAAGAAATATTGGATGCCTTTGCCAGGGCATCCAATATCTTAAAACCAATATTATGACGGGTGTTTCTGTATTTATCGCCAATATTTCCCAGACCTGCGATTAGGTATTTCAAGATGAATCGGCTTTTAATACATTATTGCGTGTTGTTTATTCTTCGCTTGCCTCTTCAGAGCCTTCACCTTCAGCTGCTGCTTCTGTTTCTTCTCCTTCGACTGCTTCTTCTTCTCCTTCGGCTTCTTCACCTTCTGCCAGTTCATCTTCAGGCAGGGCAAAGGCAGCACCACCACGCGGGCTCTTAACCAATACCAACACCTGGTTGGGATCATCCAAAAGTTCCAGGTTTTCATATTCAAGATCGGCTACCCGGATGGAATCACCAATATTCAAGGCGCTTACATCCAGTTTGATCTCATCGGGCATATCCTTAGGTAAGGCTTTGATAACCAGTTTCCTGTGCTTGATGATCTCTTTTCCACCTTCGGTTACACCGGCCGGCACACCTTCAAATCGAACAGGAATCCTCATCCAGAACGAATGCTTTTCTATTACCTGGTAAAAATCGATATGCTGGATGTTGTCTTTTACCGGGTGAAACTGGATGTCCTGCATCACAGCCTTGTATTCCTTCCCGTCGAGGGTAAGGGTAACCAGGTATACATCAGGGGAGTAAACCAGTTTGTAAAAGTCTTTTTCGGGTGCTTCAAAATGGATGGATTCACCTAAACGGTACAGGACACAGGGCACATGGCCTTTTTTTCTTAATTGTTGTGTGCTTTTCTTCCCTACCTCTTCGCGTATAGATCCTTGAATCTGAATTGACTTCATCGTGCTATCTTTTTATTCCTGTTTCTATAAAAGTTATTTGGGAGTGCAAATATAAAATTTAAAAAATAAAATTGGCACTTATCGACTGGTAATTATAAACTTTCTTTATAACATCGGTGAATACACCTGCTATGGAAAGCACTTTGATCTTGTCGGATATAGGCTTGATGGGCAGGGAATCCGTTACTACCACTTCGCTGATCCTGGATTCATTGATCCTTTCATAGGCGGGTCCTGAAAGCACCGGATGGGTAGCCATGGCACGGACGCTTTTGGCGCCCTGTTCCATCATCTTGTCTGCAGCTTTGGTCATTGTGCCTGCCGTATCGATCATATCATCCAGGATGATCACATTTTTGCCTTCCACCTCGCCGATGATCTTTATCTCGTTTACCACATTGGCTTTTTCACGTGATTTGTGGCAGATGACCAGCGGTGTTTGCAGATGACTGGCATAAGCATTCGCCCGTTTGGTACCTCCCATGTCGGGGGCTGCAACGACCAGGTCGTTCAGCTCCAGTTCCTTGATATAAGGCACGAAGGTAGAGGAGGCGTAGAGGTGATCAACGGGAACATCGAAAAAGCCCTGTATCTGGTCGGCGTGAAGATCGAGGGTCATAATACGATCCACATTGGCCGCTGTCAGCAGGTTGGCCACCAGTTTGGCTCCGATGGAGACCCGGGGTCTGTCTTTGCGATCCTGACGGGCAAATCCGAAATACGGGATCACAGCTACCACTTTGTAAGCGGAAGCCCGCCGTGCGGCGTCGATCATCTGCAACAATTCCATCAGGTTTCTGGTAGGGGCAAATGTTGACTGAACGATAAATACGTAGGCTCCCCGGACACTTTCTTCGTAAGAGGTTTGGAACTCTCCGTCGCTAAACTCAATAAGTGTGGATTTGCCCAGCTGAATGCCAAAGTCCTTGGCGATTTTTTCAGCAAAGTACCGGGAGGCTGAGCCAGTGAAAATTTTAATGGGGGGTCTTTTGTTGTCCTGCTCCATCGGATCGTGGTTTTTTCCAGTTCAAAGTCGATGCAAAAATAAAAATATCTTTTATTGATTGTTTCAATCCAGGAAAAAATTACGATATCTCCAGAATTTGTTCGATGTATTGAAGGATTTCCTCCCGCCCCTGGCCTGAATGCGATGAGGTTTGGATCACTGGGGGAAGAAATTCCCAGGTCTTGAGCATTTCTTCGCGGTAGCGCACCATGTTCTTTTTAAGTGCGGAACTGGAGAGCTTGTCAATTTTTGTAAAGACCATGGTGAAGGGTATTTCATGAATCCCGAGCCATTCCATGAACTGAAGATCCGACTTCTGTGGATTGATGCGTGAATCGAGCAGTACGAAGAGGTTCATCAGAGACGGGGCCTTGAGCATATATTCCTTGAGGAACTGAATCATTTGTCTGCGTTCCTTTTTGGAAGTCTGTGCGTATCCATAACCCGGGAGGTCAACCATGTACCACCGGTCATTGATCTTGTAATGGTTGATGGTACGGGTCCTACCGGGTTTCTGTGAGGTATGGGCCAGGTTCTTACGTTGAAGCAGCATATTGATCAGGGCGGATTTGCCCACGTTGGACCGGCCCACAAAGGCAAATTCGGGCATTTGTTGTTCGGGGAGTTTTTCAATGCTGTTGGTACTCTGTATAAATTCACTTTGGGTGATTTTCATTTTTGGTCATTTTGTAGCAAAGAAACAAAAATACCCCCGACCGCGGATGATTTTAGCAAGAAAACCGGTTGAGGCAGGTCAGGTGGACGTTGTCCGGTATTTAGAAGTCTTTGTTTTTTATCAGCAATTTGGGTTCCATCATTTCCCGGATGGAGTATTTGATGCCTTCGCGTCCGAAGCCTGAATCCTTCACCCCGCCATAAGGCATGTGATCGACCCGGAAAGTGGGGACATGGTTGATCATCACCCCGCCCACTTCAAGCTCTTCGTATGCCATGTTCACTTCCTGGAGGTTATTGGTGAACACCCCTGCTTGCAGGCCATAGTTGGAATTGTTGACCTTGTCCACCGCCTGGCTGAAGTTCCCGAAAGGTTCCAGGGTGACTACGGGGCCGAATATTTCCAGTGAACAAACCTTCATCTCTGGCTTGGTACCTGTAAGAACGGTAGGTTCATAATACCCTCCCGTTTTTTGTCCGCCGGTAAGGATTCGTGCACCCTGCTCCACCGCTTCATTGACCCATTGCTCAACCCGGTTGGCCTCGTGCTGGTCGATCAGCACCGATATGTCGGTATCATCGTTTAGAGGATCGCCTTTGCGAAGCTTCTTGGCTTTTTCGATGAAGCGGTTGGTGAATTCCTCAAATACCTCTTCCTGGACATAGATGCGTTGGGCATGGATGCAAACCTGTCCTGAATAAGCGAATCCGCCTACGATACATTTATTGACCGCATCTTCGATATCGGCCGAGGAGGAAACAACCACACCCGCGTTGCCTCCCAGCTCCAGGGCCACTTTTTTCTTTCCGGCCTGTTGTTTCATCTTCCAGCCCACTGAAGGGGAACCGGTAAAGGAGAGCATCCGGATGCGCTGGTCTGTAACCATTTGGTTGCCAGCTTCTCTGTCCATGGGTAAAACGGACAGGGCGCCGGCGGGCAGGTCGGTCTGATCGATGATCTCTGCCAGTTCAAGCACGGAAAGCGGAGTAGAGCGGGCGGGTTTAAGGATGATTGGATTGCCCGAGGCCAAAGCCGGGGCAATCTTATGAACGGCCAGGTTCATGGGGAAGTTAAAGGGAGAGATCCCTGCTATCAGGCCCACCGGAAAAGGACGAACCAACCCTTCCATATCCTCCCCCTTGGGCGTCCAGTCAATCGAGAGGTATTCACGGGGCAGACGTTTAGATTCTTCGGCTGCAATGAGAAAACCCTGTACCGCGCGATCGATCTCACCCAGAGCAAATTTCAAGGGCTTACCCGATTGCCTGGCCAGAGATATGGCCAGATCCCGGCGTCTATAGCGAATGCCCTCTGAGATCTCCATGAGGATCTGATGGCGTTTGTGGGAGGGAAGGGCTTTCATGGCCTTTTCTGCCTGCTTGCCACTGGTAATGGCTTGCTCCAGTTCTTCAGGACCGGCCAGCCAGGTACGCGCAAATACTTCCCGGGTATAGGGGTTGATCACCTGATGTGGGGTATCCGTTTCGATGAAGGATCCGGCGCAGTATATCTTATAAGTTTTCATGGCATCTGTATTTTGATCAATATGTCTCACAAATCTACAAAATAACCAAAATCATGAAATAAGTGGAGGATGATAGATTTCTGCACAGAATCTTTTATTTTTATGCGGCTTGAAAACAATCAAAGAGGATGGGCTTTCATAAAGCAAAGACTGATATATATTTTCTATAATGATCATCCTAAACGACTGCAATATTGCAAATCTGAATCAAACCTTTCACTCGCGATGAAAAGAAAGAGATTATTAACCCTCTCCATATTCAGTGGTATTTTAATGAGTCTGCCATACTATCCCTGGCTCTCAGGGATCATCATGATGGTTGCCTTTTTGCCCCTTCTCTTTGTGGAGGAGTTTGTTTACAGTACACGCGACCGCAACCGGCCGGTGGTGCTTTTCGGATATGCCTGGCTGGTTTTTCTTATATGGAATGCCTTAACAACCTGGTGGATAGCCAAGGCAACCCTTCCTGGTGCCTTGATCGTCATTGTTGTGAACAGCTTTCTCTATGCATTGGTATTTTTACTTTTCCATATTACCAAGCGAAACCTGGGCCGGCAGTTCGGTAATTTCTCTCTGCTGGTTTACTGGATTGGCTGGGAACATCTGTATCTGAATGCTGAGATCTCCTGGCCCTGGCTGAATTTGGGAAACGCCTTTGCCAAGGATGTGAGCCTTATTCAATGGTATGAGCTCACCGGTGCCCTGGGGGGAACCCTGTGGATACTGGCAGTCAACCTGATGATCTTCGCCCTGCTCAGACATTATATTGTTTATAAGCATTTCAGCAGCCAGTGGGCCCGGATTATCTTTCTGCTTGCCCTGATCTTTGTCCCTGTGTTGCTATCCGTCTATATCTACAACGATTATGAAACGAAAAAGGATCCCTACTATATGGGCATTGTGCAGCCCAGCATCGATCCCTATCATGAAAAGTTTTCCGGTATGTCTCAGGAAAGGCAGATGGATATTCTTTTGGAACTATCCGACAGCATTGCGGATGCACAGATGGATTATCTGATTGGACCGGAGACGGCTATTCATCAGGATATTCAGGAAAGTAAGCTCAGGGAGCACCCGACTCTTGCACGCCTCGATTCTTTTGTACAACAGCATCCCAATCTGATGGTGGTTTTGGGGATGGACTCCTTCCGGAAATATGAAGCGCAAGAGAAGCCTTCCCCTTCTGCCCGGCGCATAGGGGATTCTGATTCCTGGATCGAGCGGTATAATTCGGCCATCCAGATTGATACCAGCGACCGGTGGCCCATTTATCATAAGTCGAAGCTGGTAGTGGGTGTCGAGAAGATGCCCTATCCGGGCGTTTTCGGTTTTCTCAATGACCTGATCATTGATCTGGGGGGCACGACAGGCACCAGGGGCTCACAGGATCACCGGGAGACCTTTGCCGCCAGCGGCCGTAGCGTGAAGGTGGCACCGGTAATTTGCTACGAGTCGGTTTATGGGGAGTATATCACCGATTATGTCAGGAATGGAGCCCGTTTTATATTCGTGATCACCAATGACGGCTGGTGGGGTGAGACCATTGGTTACCGCCAGCACATGCATTTTGCCCGGCTACGGGCCATTGAGACCCGCCGGAGCATTGTCCGGGCCGCGAATACAGGCATCTCCTGCTTTATCAACCAGAAGGGACAGGTGTTCAAGCCCACTGGTTGGTGGGAGCGAACTGCCATCAAAGGTACCCTTCATGCCAATGAGGCCATGACCATCTATGTTCAGTATGGCGATTATATCGGGAGGGTGGCGGATTTCATGGCCGTGTTTGCTGTTTTATACCTGATCGCCAAGGTGCTGGTAAACCGTACGCGGCATGCCGGTCTGGAGCGGTTGAGGGGTGGTAATCAGGAAGGGAAAGGATAATTTGCACAATAAGGATTTTTTCCTTAAATTTTTGGGGCGTTATAAAAAGATGCGACCATGTGCGGGAGATATATAGAAGTGCAGAAGGTGGAGACGATTGAGAAGCGTTTCAACGTGCAGGCCCCGCCGGGTTTGGATTATCATCGCAGTTATAACATCTCGCCCGGGAAGATGGCCCCGGTAATCACCAACGAAAAGCCGGATCAGCTTCAGATGTATCGCTTCGGGCTCACTCCTTTCTGGTCGAAAAAACCGATGTATCTGTTTAATGCCCGGGCAGAGGGCGACAAGAACAAAGAGAATGATCCCCAATATACAGGATCGAAGGAGATTTTCAGGAAACCGGCCTTCAGAAAACCCCTACGCTCCCAGCGTTGTCTGGTGGTAGCAGATGCCTTCATCGAGGGAACCACCGGGGAAGGTTTGAACCGGCCCTTTGTGATTTATTTAAAGCACCATCAAAGGCCCTTTGCCTTTGCCGGGATATGGGACCGCTGGGAGGATACAGCAAAGGAGCAGGTGGTTGATGCTTTTTCGATCATCACCACCGTTGCCAATGGGCTGATCCGGAAGCTCCCTCATCACCGGAGCCCCGTCATCCTGCCCCGCGAGGCCGAAAGGACCTGGCTGAGCGATCAGACACCGCTCAATGAAATATTGGATCTCCTAAAACCCTATCCCGCCGAGCATATGAATGCCTATCCCATCGGCAGGAAGATCAAGAGCCCCAAGGTAGATGGCCGGGAGCTGATTGAACCCACAGGCGAACGGCTGGATCCGGAAAGCGATTTTCAGGTGCGAAAGGATCTCCACCTCAGGGGGATGGGCAATCCCAGGAAGAAATGAAAAAAACATTCCAACATTCCAACTGGTACATGTAACGTTCAACAGTCACTTGAAACTGGAACTTGAAACGTGGAACGTGGAATAAATTAATTATTTACGCATTCATTTCTCCTCCAGCTTTGTGTAACAAAACCACCAGTCGAAGGAGTCCTTGCAGGTTTTTCTTTCCTCGGCTGAATCGACGTCCGTGGCCGTTGGAAGGATTACCTGGTCTTCGATGGTGTCGTTATTTGGCCAGTCGGCCGGGGTGGACACATTGTGTTTATCGGCCAACTGAAGTGCTTTGAGTGAACGAAGGATCTCATTCGTGTTTCTCCCTACCTCCTGCGGATAGTAAAGTATCTGACGGATGAAGCCATTGGGGTCGATGATAAAGACTGCCCGCACCGTGTTGGAGCCTTTGCCGGGCTGCAACATGCCCAGCCGTGTTGCCACACGGCCCTTATTGTCGGCGATTACGGGAAAAGTCACTTCTATTCCCATCTTTTCCTTGATCCATTCAAGCCACTTGATATGCGAAAAGACCTGATCCATGGATAATCCGATCAATTCGGTGTTGAGTTCCCGGAACTCATCGATTCTTTTGGCAAGTGCCGTAAACTCTGTGGTACATACCGGGGTGAAGTCCGCCGGATGGCTGAAAAGTACGATCCATTTGCCTTTGTAATAACGCGGTAATACCTTGGCTCCACGGGTGGTCACTACGTGTAGCTCGGGCAATCTTTCTCCCAAAAGCGGGATGTTGTTTTTTGGTTCGGATTCCTGATGCATATGGATATTTTTTATAATTTGATAAATGGCTCCCCTGCGAAAAGTAATTTTTTGGAGATTCGGGCCTTCTAATGCAATGTAATGTGTTGGATATAGAAAATTTCAACCAATTTAAAATTAATGAATTTTTAACAAACAGATTTTTTGTAATGGACTCAATCATGAATGAACAAGGTACAAAAATTTACGGAAGTCCTGATCTCGAATTTGAAGCTCACCGGTTTTTTGATGAGGTTAACATACAGGTTGTTCGTTTCTGAATTTATGATTTCCCTAGCTAATGACGGGAAAAAAGGTTTAAAAGCTAAGGGATAGCTTTTAAACCTTCCTGCCTCGTTAAACATCTAAATAAAATAATTAACTTGCCTGCCTTATGAGATCTCTTGTTATGACTCTGTTTCTGTTGTTCCTGGTTCATGGCGTTTTCGCCCAGGTTGATCCGTCCTTTTATTTACCGGACGATACTGTAGTTGACCAGGATGTGCCTTTTCCCGGGGAATATAGTGGACATCGCTTTGGCTGGTGGCATTTCTCGCACGATCAGCTCGTACACTACCTGGATGAGCTGGCCGAACAATCTCCGAAGGTTACCATCGGGGAGTATGGCAGGAGTCATGAAAACAGGCCTCTTGAACTGCTTACCATTACCTCTGCGGAGAATCACCGTCGCCTTGAGCAGATCCGTCAGGCTCATCTGGATTACATTAACGGGCGCAGCAGCGCTTATGTGGATCAGGAGATGCCGTTGATCATATGGCTGGGATACAGCGTACACGGCAACGAGTCAAGTCCCGGCAACGCCTCTATGTTGACAGCCTGGTATCTGGCTGCCTCCCAATCGCAGGAGGTTGAAAAGATGCTGGACGAAGCCGTTATTTTGATCGATCCGGTGCTCAATCCCGACGGGTTTAGCCGGGCAGCTCACTGGAGCAATATGCACATGCATCAGGCGCAGACGCTTGACAGGCGTCACAGGCAGTTTCGGGAGGATTGGCCCGGCGGCCGAACCAATCATTATTGGTTTGATCTGAACCGCGACTGGATGCCGGCACAGCATCCCGAATCGCAGACACGTCTGAAGCTTTACCATAGCTGGAAACCGCACATAGTAACCGATCACCATGAGATGGGTTCCAATTCCACTTTCTTTTTTCAGCCTGGTGAACCGGAGCGAACGAACCCGCGAACACCCGAGGGGAATTTTGATCTCACCAGGCGACTGGCACATTATCATGCCCGTGCCCTGGATGATATTGGTTCGCTCTACTTTAGCGAGGAAGGATTTGATGATTTCTATTATGGCAAAGGATCCACATACCCGGATGGCAATGGGAGCATAGGAATTCTTTTCGAGCAATCCCGCGTGCTGGGTCAGATCCTGGAAAATGATCACGGAAAGCGAACCTTTGCCCAGGCCATTCGCAATCAATTTACTGTTTCACTCTCCACCCTGCGGGGAGCCATGGAGATGCGCCGGGAATTGATTGATTATCAGCGATCGTTTTATAAGGATATTCCTCAGCTGGTGGATCAGGACCCTGTGAAAGGCTATGTGTTCAGTTCACCCCATGATCCCTGGAGACTGCATCATTTCCTGAAATTGCTGGATCGACATCAGATTCAGGTGCATCGGGTAAAATCGGATTATCAAACGCAGGATCAATATTTCTCTCAAAGCGACAGTTATCTTGTGGAGTGCGATCAGAGGCAGTACCGGTTCGTCAAGAGCCTTTTCGAAAAACGGGTTCATTTTACAGACAGCATTTTTTACGATATTTCCACCTGGACCATGCCATTGGCTTTTAACCTGGATCATGCCCCGTTGAAGAGCGAGCAGGAGGTTTCCCGACTGGCGGGGTCATTGGTGAAGGGGGTTGAACCCCCTTCGGGTAGGGTCGTTGGAGGTAAGAGTCGGGTGGGGTATATGATTTCGGGTACCTATTACAACATCTATAGCATACTTCATGAGCTTCAGGAAGAGGATATAACCGTGAAGGCCCTAACAAAAAGCACCAGCGTTGCCACCTCCTCCGATACCCATGACTTTGAACCCGGCAGTTTGTTCATACCCGCCAGGCGCCAGCCTCTCACCCCGGAACAGATCCATGGGTTCTTGCAGGAGATGGCCGGTGAGCGAGGGGTGGATTTTTACGGTGTTCAATCGGCTTTGACCGGCAAGGGTGTGGATCTGGGGAGCTGGAGCGTTGTTCCTCTGGAAAAACGCCGTATGCTGTTGATTGCGGGAGAAGGTACCCGAAGCTATTCGGCGGGTGAAATATGGCACCTGCTGGATCACCGCTACCGTATACCTGTGGTGCTGGTCAAACCCGATCAATTGAAACGAATCAATCTTTTCGATTTCAATACCCTGATCATGCCCGATGGATCCTATAACAGTTGGGGTGAAGCTACCAAAAAGAAGCTAAAAGCATGGCTTGAGGCCGATAATGTACTGGTGGCCATGGAAGATGCCAACGAATGGCTGCACCGAAAAAACATGATAGATATGGAGCGGAAAGACCCGTCTGAAAGCGACACAGTCCGAAGTCTTCCTTATAATGAGCGGAGAAAACGCTCACAGGCACAGGAGATCAGCGGCGTGATTCTCAGGGCTTCTGTCGATCCTACACATCCCATCAATTATGGGATACACGGAAAAACCATGCCCGTGTTCAAGGACAATGATGAGATTTATCAAAATACAGGCAATCCTTATGATGTCCCCGTGATGATCGGGGAAGCGCCTCTTTTGAGCGGATATCTCTCTGATGAGAACCTGGCACGAATCGAAAAAACACCTTACTGTAAAGTGCATCATCCCGGGGGAGGCACCATCATATCTTTTACAGCCAATCCCAATTTCAGAGCTTTTTGGTATGGTACCAATCCTTTGTTCATGAATGCCTTGTTCTATGGTAGCTTGTTGAGATGATTACAGGGTAAAGACCATGTTTTTGGTTTGCGTACCCTCGATCTTCTCCAATTCGCGTTGAAGCTCGTCCATGTCTTTTTCCTGGCCGGTTAATTCAAGAAGTATGAGCCCTTCGCGGCCCAGATCAGGATTTCCTGCTTCATGCAAACCCAGCCGGGTCTTGATGGAACTGCCGTAGCGGGTGAGTACCTGCTGGACATTGCCGGCTTCTTTTTTCCGGTCGGTGATCAATACTCCGAGTATGCGTTTTTCTTCCATAAGGGTTTATTTATGGTTTGATCCATGAATATACAAAATCTTTGTTGTATTTCATATGGTTCTTTTTTTATTTAAATTGGTCATATGTAACTTCCATGATAACCATATCTTTTTGTCTTAAGGTATCATGGACGTTTCATAAGGTTAAATTTTTTAATATTATGGCCTTATGTAACCCGCATGTTTAACCATGTCCTTGTTGTGTAAGTTTGTGCATGCGGGTTTCATTAGAAAAATTTTATTAACGTTCTGTATTTGCATTAAATAGTACTGCAATATTTGAGTTTTGAGAAACCTGCTGCCGTGGAACCCCCATGTTTATGCATGTCCTTGTTGTGCAGGTTACTGGATGGGGGTTTCAAATATGCAATATTCCACGCTCGGGTTCATTTGTGCCCCGGTTATCCTATTTTGAATTTGTTGTCTGTCTGTCAGTGTTTTTCCCCATAATAGTACTGTTTGTCCCGTTCATTGGATATGATTTATATTAGTTTCTCAGATGTGAATATAAAAATGCGTTATTTTTGTCAAACAATATCTGATCAACCTAAACTATTATAATAGATGCTTATGAACAGACTTTGGTATTTTATTTTTATTTCCGTTATGCTCTTATCGTGTGCTCAGAGCAGGGAAAAGAAAGATGCAGAAGACGGAGATCAGGAGCAGGCAGAGCAGAAACAGGAATCCTCAAGTCAGGAGAGTAATGAAATAGAGTCCTCCACCTTGATTGCGGAGGGTGAGGCCGTCCCTGATTTTTCTTTTACTACTACCCGGGGCAGGCAATACAGCATGGAAGGGCTTGAAGGAAAGGTGGTGCTTTTAAACTTTTTTGCCACGTGGTGCCCTACATGCATGAAAGAGATGCCCGCTCTGCAGGAGCAGGTGTGGAGCAAATACAAGGACCGGGATGATTTTATATTGGTAAGTATTGGCCGGGAGCAAGGCATGCAGAAGATGAAGGATTTCAAAGCTGAAAAAGGCTATGGTTTTCATTTCGCGCCTGATACGGGTCGTGTTATATATAGCATGTTCGCTGAAAAATACATACCCAGGAATGTGGTGGTGAATGAACAAGGAGCCATTGTATATCAGGGTACTGGCTATGATGAACAGGAGTTTGCCAGCATGTTGCAATTGATAGAGCGCGAACTGGCGGATTAAAAAGTTACTTTGCGCCTTTTGTCTGGAATAACTTCAGCATGGCTGTATTTTTGATGTTTTGCAGGGGCTTTGTAGCCCCTGTTTTATAGTGTACCCTGGAGGACATAGAAGTCATAGGATCCCGGAATAAAGACGGGCGGTTCTGCTGGGAAAATCATGATATAAATCATTTTCTTAATTGACAAAGAATTGTTATTTTTGTTAATTAATTAACAGTGACGACTGAGAAACGGACTGTATCGGTTTCAAGGTCAGAGCAATCAAATCAAATCCGGAGGAATGATCTGATGGAAAAGAGAATCGGCACTACCATCATTCGGGTTGTTGACCGTGAGCGCACGGGGCAGCTCAACACCATCCTTTCCCGACATGCCAGCATCATCATCGGACGCCAGGGGTTACCCCGAACCGATGGCACCAGTGTTATATCGCTGGTGTTAGAGGGCACCACTGACGAGATTGGTTCTTTGACCGGGCAAATCGGCCGCCTCAAGGGCATACAGACCAAATCGGTGTTGCTGAAAAACGAGCAATGATGAACATACGTTTTCTTATGATCGTGGCCCTTCTTTTGGGGTCATGGTCGGCCGTGCAGGCACAACAGGCAACCATCGGGGGAGTGTTAAAGGGACAGGACAGTGGTGATCCGCTAAATGGTGTTAATTTGATGCTTTTCAAGGCCGATAACCTGTCTGAGGCTTATCAGAGCACCATTTCAGGAATGGAAGGCCATTACACCTTCAAGGAGGTGCCCTATGGGGAGTATGTTCTTATCGCCAGTCATATCGGTTATAAGCGTTTTAAAACTTCCATGGTGGTGGCTCACACCCGTGAGCAGATTGATATCACCCTGCAGGAGCAATACATTGATCTGGGAGAGGTGGTTGTGTCCAGCCTTCATCAGGAGCAGGAGGTTAAAGAGGTATCCATGCCGATGGAGGTGTTGGGAGGTGAGGAGATTGAGCGTCTGGCTGCCTTTTCCCCATCCGAAGCCCTGGCCGCTGAACCCGGCGTTGCCATGCGGAACGACGGGGTATGGGGAACCAGTGTCAGCATAAGAGGGATGAGCGAGCAGCGCATCGTCACTCTGGTGGACGGCAACCGCATAGAAACCGCTACCGATCTTGCTGCTGGCTTGTCGATGGTCGATATGAGCGATTTGCAGCGGATAGAGGTGATTAAGGGAGCCGCTTCCTCGATATATGGCACCGGAGCCATGGGCGGTGTGGTCAATTTTGTCACCAAGTCAGGGCACTTTGCCTCTGAACCCTATACCAACGGAACCCTCTCCAGCTCGTTCCATACGGTTAATGATATGTTATTCAGAAAGCTTGCCTTCTCCACCGGTGCCGATTATGGATATATTCGTGTCAGCGGGATGCAACGCAATGCTTCTGATATCAACACGCCCAGAGGAATATTAGAAAACAGCCAGTTCCAGGATAACAGCATAACCCTGGATGCGGGTTTGAAACCTGCCGATGGACATCGCCTGGAGGTTCAGTATCATCGTTTTTCCGCCAGGGATGTTGGCATTCCGGGCGGAGCACCTTTCCCCGGCCCTGCTACCGCCTCTTATCCCAGGGAGAAGAGGACCCTGTACAGCGTAAATTATGAGATGCGCGACTTGCTTCCGGCCCTATCCAAATTCTCGGTAAAGTATTACCACCAATATATTTTGAGAGATGTGGAGATGCATCCCAATATCCCTGCCCGGCGTGTGGGTAACTTCAGGATCACACCCCGGAAGATCACCCCGCAGGGAAAGCATTATACCGACGGGCTGAAGTTTACTACCGACTGGGAGCTGAAAGGCTCACACCAGCTGACGGCAGGAGTAGATCTGTGGCAAAGAAGACTAAGAACCGAACGTCAGAAATATATTAACAGGGAAGTGCTGGATCAGCAGGGTAACCCCCTGGACACCATACGCATTGTCCTGGGTGAGATGCCCATCCCCGATTCCCGGTTTGCCAGCGGCGGCGTATTTTTTCAGGACCAGCTCACCATGCTTGATGGCGATCTGAAGGTAACCCTGGGGGGGCGGTATGACCTGATTCAGGTTCACAACGAGCGGGCACTGGATCCACGCTATGTGATCATCGATGGGGAGAAGAATCCCACACCTCCCGATCAGCGGGTTACCTTTGAAGAGCAAACCATATATAACAGGTCCTGGAGCGCTGATCTGGGTTTGCTTTATGCTTTAACGGAGAATACTGATCTGACCCTCACGATGGGGAGGTCGTTCCGCTCTCCCTCCATTGAAGAACGCTATAAATACATCGATCTGGGCAGTATGGTGCGTATCGGAGAACCCGGTCTTTCCCCGGAGAAAGGTTATAACCTGGATGGCGGGATACGGTTCTGGCTTCCGGGCTTCAACCTTCGACTTAACGGATTTGTCAACCGGTTTAATGATCTGATCGTTGAAGAACCCGGTGAATATGTTTACACTTATAATACCGGTGCTCAGGCCGGGACACAGGATACTTTGCCTGCTCTGATCAATTCCAATGTGGATCAGGCCTTGCTCTACGGAGCAGACATGACCTTCGATTACCACGTGATGCGCAACCTCGTTGGGCATGGCACCGTGTCCTTCGTAAGGGGCAGAGATATCCGGAACGAAAAGAACCTGCCGCTGATACCCCCATTAAACGGACGCGCCGGAGTTAAATACCATTTCCCCGGTGTCCTGACCCTTGACCTTTATTCCGATTGGGCTGCCCGCCAAAATAAAGAGGCAAAGGGAGAAACAAAAACACCGGGTTATGCCATCGTCAACCTCAGTGCTTACAGCAAACCGATCAACCTGAATTTTGCCCGGCTGCGTCTGTGCGGAGGTGTAGAAAATATTTTCAATAAAGCCCATCAGAATCATTTGTCAACCAACCGCGGAGTCATACAAACAGAACCGGGGAGAGATGTGTTTATCAAGATGCAGCTCCGTTTTTAATCCAATGTACCATTCACTAAAACTCCATCATTTATGCAATTCAATCCAGGACAATACAAGATCAGGGACGAGAGAATGAAGCCATTCATAGACGCCGATGAGATATGGCAATATATAGCAGATACCAGCAACCCCGACAAACAGCAGGTACGGGATGTCATCGCCCAATCGCTCAATAAGGAAAGGCTTTCCCTCCGGGATACAGCAATCCTGATCAATGCCGATGATCCCGGGCTGATAGAGGAGATTAAGCAGGGGGCCCGCGATCTGAAGAACAAGGTTTACGGCAACCGCATCGTCCTTTTTGCCCCGCTATACATAGGGAATAAGTGTACCAATGACTGTAAATACTGTGGCTTCAGAACCTCCAACAAATATGCCGTTCGGCGCACCCTCACGGATGATGACATCGTTCATGAGGTGGAGGCCCTTGAGGATAACGGTCAGAAGCGCCTGATACTGGTTTATGGCGAACACCCCCATTACGATGCGGATTACATTGCCCATACCGTAAAAAAAGTCTATGAGGTTAAGAAAGGCAATGGAGAGATCCGCCGGGTCAACATCAATGCCGCCCCCCTGGATATTGAAGGATTTAAGACCGTTTGGGAAGCTGGCATTGGTACCTACCAGGTGTTTCAGGAGACTTACCATCCCGAGGCTTATAAATGGTATCACCTGGGCGGCAAGAAAACCGATTACAACTGGAGGCTGACCTCACTGGACCGCGCCCAGGAGGCTGGTGTGGATGACGTGGGCATCGGGGCTTTGTTTGGCCTGTACGACTGGCGGTTTGAGGTATTGGGACTGGTTCGCCATACCAATCATTTTGAAGCCTGCTACAACATCGGACCCCATACCATCTCCTTCCCCCGCATCAAGGATGCCGCCGACCTCGACATCGATCCGAAATGGGAGGTAAGCGATGATGATTTTGCCCGGCTGGTAGCTATACTGCGTTTGGCTGTGCCTTATACAGGATTGATACTGACAGCCCGCGAGAATCCGGATTTGCGTAAGGAAGTAATGCAGTTTGGTGTTAGCCAGATAGATGGGGGCACCAAGATTGAGCTGGGGTCCTACACCGAAACCAAAAATGAAGACCAAAACCTCAACAAGGAGCAGTTTCACATTGGTGATTCCCGTTCGCTGAATGATGTTATAGAGGAGCTGCTCGAAGACGGATATCTGCCTTCTTTCTGTACGGCTTGCTACAGGCTGGGCAGAACCGGTGAACATTTCATGGAGTTTTCGGTGCCAGGATTCATTAAAAGATACTGTACACCCAACGCCATCCTTACATTGGCCGAATATTTGGTGGATTATGCCAGGCCTGAGACAGCCCGGAAAGGCTGGCAGGTGATCGACCGGGAAATAAAGGATCTGAATGGATTCAACAGGATTGATGAGCTGCGTAATCGCATTGAGCGTATTAAGCAAGGAGAAAGGGACCTGTATTTTTAAGCCTGAAGAAACTTTTCAGCAAGCTTTGCCTCTAAGCCCCATATTATTTTTAAAACAACCCATGGGCAGGCCGGGTCTTTTGTGGTTTATTGCGCGGAGTTCGGCTAAACATTGTCCCGGGTAGCTCTGTCTGAAAATGTGAAGGGGATTTGCCTCCTTTTTTTTCTAATATCAATTTTTAGCCTTATTTTTGAGACCAATTTTTAACAAGTAAACTGAGACATTATGAAATTTTTCATAGACACTGCGAATTTAGATCAGATTAAGGAAGCACAGGATTTGGGAGTGCTGGACGGGGTAACCACCAACCCTTCCCTGATGGCTAAGGAGGGCATTAGTGGACAGGAGAACATTGAATCCCATTATAAGAAAATTTGTGATATTGTGGATGGGGATGTCAGCGCGGAGGTCATTTCCATCGATTTTGACGGCATGATGGAGGAAGCTGAGCATCTGGCCGCTTTACATCCGCAGATCGTCGTGAAAATTCCCATGATCAAAGAAGGTATTAGAGCCATCAAACATCTCAAAGAGAAAGGTATCCGCACCAACTGCACATTGGTCTTTAGTCCCGGTCAGGCCTTACTGGCAGCCAAGGCCGGAGCCACTTACGTGTCGCCTTTCATCGGCAGACTCGACGATATCTCTTCCGACGGGGTAAAACTGGTGCAGCAACTCGTGGATATGTACAATTATTATGGGTATGATACCCAGGTGCTGGCTGCCTCTATCCGCCATACCCAGCACATTATTCAGGTTATGGAAGTAGGCGCCGATGTGGCAACCTGCCCGCTTCAGCCTATACTGGGGTTGCTGAAACATCCCCTGACCGATATCGGGCTCGAAAAATTCCTGGCCGATCATCGCAAAGCGGGAGAAAAAGTAGGAGCAACAAAATAATCTTTCCACAGAAGGGGAAAGAGCGGGGACTGAAGGGTTCCCGCTTTTTTTGATCAAACAATTTGCCCCTCCCGGATGTATTACTATACAAATACTCCGGGTAGGGGCCATGGACAATTATAATAGCGTTCTGAGAAAATCTAATAGACTTCGTTTTCGTTTAACTATTAAAGATATACTCCCAATACATTATCCAATGAACATCCTTAAACAAGAAGCCTATGTTGTTAAAGATTCATCCCGAAACGCCCAGTCAGAGACAAATCCAGCGAGTAGCCGAGGTACTGAGAAATGATGGCATCATCATTTATCCCACCGACACGGTTTATGCTTTAGGGTGGAGCATTGACAATACCAAGGCAGAAGAGCGGATCAGCCAAATCCGGCAGGACAAGAAAAAACGGACGAGTTTTTCTTTGATCTGCAAAGATTTGAGCCAGGCCTCCGACTTCACCAGGCCGATGGACAAATCCACATTCAAGCTTTTAAAGCACAACCTGCCAGGGCCATTCACCTTTCTTCTTCCGGCCAGCAACAAGATTCCCCACATATATGGCAGCAAAAAGAGAGTTGTAGGCATACGTATCCCCGACAACAACATCCCTCTGGCTATTGTTGAGGAGCTGGGGCATCCGTTGATGACTACCTCCCTGCACGACAGCGATGATGGGATCATGGATTATATGGTGGACCCGCAAAAGATTTTTGATAAGTATGACAAGCAGGTGGATGTTATAGTCGACGGCGGTGTTGGCAATATGGAGGCTTCAACGGTTGTTGACTGTACCGATCATGAACCGGCCATTGTGCGGGAAGGTATTGGTGAGTTGGAGTTTTGATGCCGTAAATTTTTATGTCTTCCAAAAAGCGGGGGAAAAGAGGATCAGGACCGTGAAAAGTTCCAGGCGGCCTACCAGCATGAGAAAAGCCAGGAACCATTTACCGAAGACCGGTATGTGGGCATAGTTTTCCACGGGTCCCACAGCTCCGATTCCCGGGCCGATGTTGCCCAGGGTTGCTGCTACTGAGCCTATCGAGGAATTCAGGTCGTAGCCCATGGCCGACATCACGATGGTACTACCGGCCAGCAGCATCATATAGAGCACCACAAAAGCCAGGATGTTGGTGATGATCTGTGGGTCGATACTTTTCCTGTCTAGCCGCACCGGGAGTATGGCATTGGGATGGAGCAGGCGCTTCAGTTCGAGGGCGCTGTTTTTTATCAGCAGGGCTACACGCACGATCTTGATGCTGCCGCCGGTAGAACCACCCGAGCCCCCAAGGAACATCAACATAAAGACGATCACAATAAGGAATGGCGCCCATTGCAAATAATCCGTGGTAACATAGCCGGTGGTGGTGGTGATGGAAACCACCTGAAAAACGGCATGGCGGAATGATTCCTCAAAAGGGAGGAAATCACCGAACCACAGCATGGCGGTGATCAGTATGGTGAATCCCAGCAAAAAGCCTACATAAAACCGAAATTCCTCGTTTTTGAACACCTTGTCAAACTGGAAATGCATGCCATAGTAAGAGAGAGCAAAGTTGGTACCAGCCAGGAACATGAACAGGGTGATGATATATTGGGAATAGGGGGAAAAATAGGCGATACTGGCCTGTTGGGTAGAGTAACCGCCGGTGGCCATGGTGGTAAATGAGTGGCATACGGCGTCAAAAAGACTCATGTCGCCCAGCGTGAGCAGGAGGGTCTCACTGAGGGTAAAAATCACGTAGATCACCCAGAGACGTTTGGCCGTTTCTTTGACCCGTGGATGGAACTTATCGGGTGTTGGTCCCGGCACTTCGGCTATAAACAGCTTCATGCCTCCGAAGCCAAAGACAGGGAGTATAGCCAGGGACAGTACGATGATCCCCATACCGCCTAACCACTGCGTCATGCTGCGCCAAAAAAGCAGTCCATGTGGCAGGGCTTCCACATCATTGAGGATGGAAGCCCCGGTGGTGGTAAAACCCGAGATGGTCTCGAAAAAGGCATTGGTGTAGGAGGGTATATGGCCGCTGATGACGAAAGGCAACGAACCGAAAAGAGAGAAAATCACCCAAACAATGCTCACCAGGATGTAGCCTTCCCGTTTGGAAATGGTTTTATCCCCCCTTTGTGTCAACAGCCAGGCCAGGGCACCAAGTATCATGGCGATGCCGGATGATATGCCCAGCGAAAGAAAATCTCCCTCCTGATAATACAGCGATACACCCAACGGCAAGAGCATGGAAACACCTTCGATCAGTAATAGCAGGCCCAGAATGTTGAAGATGACACGCAAATTGATCATACCGGCTAGTTGAAAAATGTTTCCACTTTCTTGACGGCAGAGGGCATGGCAAATACCACTACCCGGTCCTCTGCCTGTATTTTGGTGTCGCCTTTGGCAATGAAGCTGTTGTTGCCGCGGATGATACCCCCAACAATGGCTTCTTTGGGGAAATTTAAGTCTTTAAGCCTGTATTTGGTGATCTTACTCTTGGGCCGGGCTACAAACTCCAGTACTTCAGCGTCAGACCCCGTCAGGCATTTCATGGTGGAAACTTCAGCACTCATGGTGAATTTGAAGATACGGCTGGCGGTCACCAGCTTCTTGTTGATGATCGTGTCAATGCCCATATTCTCGCCCAGGTTGATGTAATCTATGTTTTCGATCTCGGCAATGGTCTTTTTCACACCCATCTTCTTGGCCAGCAGGCAGGAGAGCAGGTTCACCTCGGAGGAGCCGGTAACGGCGATGAAGGTATCCATCTTGGCCAGGCCCTCTTCCTTTAATAGCTCTACATCGCGCCCATCGCCATTGATAACCAGGGTGTTGTTCAGCTCATCGGCCAGCCGGGTGCATTCCTGTTTGTCCATCTCAATGAGCTTCACATTCATCCTGTTTTCCAGGGACTGGGCCGTGCGTTTTCCAATGCGGCTGCCGCCCAGGATCATCACATTCTTGACCTCCGATTTCTTTTTGCCGGAATATTTCAATACGTTGCTGATCCCGGCTTTGTTGGTGACCACATAAGCCAGGTCGTTGATCTGAAAGCGGTCCAGACCGCGGGGAATGATCGTGTGGCCATTTCGGGTGATGGCTACGGCCCTGAAATCGTATTCGTTGATCGATTCGGTCACTTCGGTCAGGGTTTTACCAATGACAGGCGCATTCTCCTCCAGTTTCAGCACATACAGGGAGAGTTTCCCCCCGGTGAAATCAACAATCTCGGAGGTGCCTGTTTGGCCCACCATGCCCGAGATTTCCTTGGCTGCAATGCGTTCAGGATAAATCAGATAGTCGATCCCCAAATCAGTGAAATGGTTCTTATTCACCGGTCGGATATATTCCGGATTATCTACCCGGGCAATGGTTTGCTTTGCCCCCAGCTTTTTGGCCAGGATGGCGCAGGCAATATTCGTTTCCTCGGAATGTGTAACGGCAATCAGCAAATCCGACCGTTTCACACTGGCTTCTTTCAATACTTCGAAAGAAGTGGCAGAACCCGTAATGGTTAAGATATCCAGATTCGCGTCGATCCCCTTGACGCTTTCTTCATTGTTGTCGATGATGATGATGTCGTGCAGTTCGCTACTGAGCATCTTGGCAAGATGCGTCCCTACCTCACCGGCTCCTGCAATAATGATTTTCATAATTTGGCCCGTTTAAATCTTATAAGCCGATTAGTAACGACACAAAGAAAACCCTTGTTTTATAATAAACCAATTTTTTTATCAATTTTTTGACCCATATGCACTTGGAAAGCCCCGTGCTCTGGTATCGAATGTACCTGGACGTCCTTGCTCCGCAAACGTTTTATCCATCGATGTCTTTGATAATAGGAGTTGGAACCGTCCAGTATGATCTTTTTTACCCTGAAGCAGCGGGTGATCTCTTTAATGGTGATGTTTGCATCTCCCGCCAGTATGATGTAGTCGAGCCGGAGCGGGTATCGCGGTTGAAGCCCGGAGAAGTCCAGGTTGCCATGGAGGTAGGCCAACCGCAAATCCCCGGCTTCAAAGAAATGTTGTGGTCCGGGAGGTACGGGCCTGTTCCTCTTTCCTTGCCGGGGAAGCTCCCGCAGTGTATATGTTCTTTCTCCCCTGGACAGCCAGTAGTTTTTGATGTGAAAGCGGATGGTTTTACCAGGATCTTGTGTGCCGGCCATGTACAGAAGGTTTTTGCCCCGATCCCGGTAGTTGATGGCAGATGCCTCGCCGGCATGGTAGATGATCAGTTCTTGCTGGTTGTGATGGTATAGATTTGCCCCGATATTCAGCAGAAGGGAGCAAATGCCCAGGGCAAGAGAGCCCTTCAGAAAGCTGGTTCTCCTGTAGATCAGATATGCAGTGAACAACGCAATGATCATATAGAAGAGGATCAGTCCGGATGTGGAAATCCACAAGTCACGGGAAGAAGAAAAAGGGAGTTTTTCAATGATCCCGGTGGCCCGGGTGAGTGTTTGTAAGCAGAAGTTCAGCGGTATTTGAAATATCTCATACACAGCAGGAAGAATGGGAAAGGCAATTAAATAACCAATGCCTGCCACGATAATAACTGTTGCGGCAGGAATCGCAATGAAGTTAGCAAGCCAGAAGTAGTTGGGAAAAGTATGGAAATACCGGATAATAAGTGGAGCTGCTCCTATTTGAGCCGCAACGGCCAGGGTAAGCCATTGCCAGAGCCTGTCGGGAATGCCCTGTAATTCCATAAGGCTGTATAGACGGGGTTGGAAGAAGGCTATGGAGGCAACGGCAGCGTAGGAAAGCTGAAAGCTCACCGAGAAGATCAGCATGGGATTGATCACCAACAGGAGAAAAGCTGAGAAAGCCAGGCTGTTGTAGGTGGAACTGTCTCGCCGCATGGTCCTGCCAAGAGCGATGACGGAAAACATAAGGGTGGCCCGGCATACCGATGGAGAAAGGCCGGTCAGGAAAGCATAACCTGCCAGGATCACGATGATGACCCCGGTTTTGGCCATCCTGCCATGGCGGGAACGGTCCATAAGAACCAGCAAATGATGAAATAGCAGGTATATGATTCCCACATGGAGGCCACTGACAGCTAAAATATGCATGGTGCCTGAAGCGGAAAAACGGCTTTTCATATCGGGAGTGAGCCCTCCTTTATATCCCAGCAAAAGGGCTGCAGCTACGGCCTGTTGGTTTTTTCCGCGTATCCCGGCATCCAGTTGACGGAGCATCCGGCTGCGTATTTGGTTGGATAAAGCCGTTAGTGATGGCCGGTTGTCGCTTTGTACTTTGCTCCAGGCACATTCTTCCAGGTAACATTGGTGGTGGATGCCACGGGAGGCCATGTAGCTGCGGTAATCGAATTCTTCAGGATTGCCGTAATTTTGGATTGGATGGATATAACCCCTGCCAATTACCATGTCACCTGGCTTTACAGGGGCAAGACTGTCTGTTTTTTGAAAGTAGGCCATTATCCTGGTGTTTAGATGTTCGTAGCTGTTTCCCGATTGACATTGTCTTATTCGCAGGATGGATTGCCATGAGCGGGGTTTCTCCAGGGGTATATCGGTGACTTCAGCCAGAAAGGTGCCTTTTTCCCCTCCAAATACGGGTTGGGATTCTGTGTGATTTTTCAAAAGAGCACTTCCTGCCGTTATAAACAGCAATCCCAACAGCAAACCCCTCAACCAGTCGAGGAAAAATTGCTGTCTTAGGGAAAGCAATGAAAATAAGGCAAGTCCCAGGATAAAGATCCCCGAAATACAAAACAGGGTGAACCACGCCCATTGAAAATGGTGCTGCAAAAGGATGCCGACAATCAAAGGCACCACGAGCCGGATGAAAGGATTGACAGCCAGGAATTTCATCGATCCGGGGAAATAAACAACAAGTTACGAAAAAGGCTTGAAGGGTGCAATGGAATTCTGTGCCCTGCCAAATCAATTTAAAAAGTTGTTCAATACATCGAGTGGGAAAAATGAGCCGCGGGTATGTGCAAAACCCAAAGCATTAGGGTCGAACGGACCGGGATAAGGCAGGGGATGTTAAATCTTAGCTGTGTGAGACCGGAGGGGGGATCTTTCCGGATCAAATTATAAATGAATGGGTTCAAGTCTTTGCTTTTCCGGATTGAATCGCGGCACAATATGATGAACATCTAATTGCAGGGCATACCTGAGGTCGTCTTCCCGTCCGATGCTTCTCAATCGATCCGCTCCCTTGCAGTTCAGTATTTTTTTCTTCATAGCCTCAAAGTCTGATGGTTGCCCTTTTATTTGTTCTTTCAGGTAAAGGGCACATTGTTCGTCTTCATAAGCTTTTTCAGACGATTCGAAACCCATGGGGGCGAGGGTAACAAGAGGGGGATTTTTCCGGCGGATGTATTCCAGCACGGAACCGGCATTGGCAAAGCTTGCAATCAGGATCTCATCGGCTTCTTCTGCAGCCACGATGCCCTGTGTTCCGGCTGATGTGGTAAGGATCACTTGTTTGTTTTTCAGGTCTGTTGAGGCGGCCCTGGACGGGCTGTTGCCAAAATCAAAACCTTCGGGGGTTTGACTCTTCCTTTCCCCAATGAGAAGATGGTCGGGATGAGCCTTTTTTAAGCGGTATGCCTCTTCCAGTTTTCCGACTGGTATAACGAAATCGGCTCCCTGAGCCAGACTGGCTATGATGGTGTTGCTAGAGCGGAAAACGTCGATGATCACCGTCAATTCCCTGGCTTGACTGGCCCCTTCAATGCAGCTTTTTATTTGTACTTCCATGAGCATTCATTTGTTGCTTCTAACAGCAAAGTTACGGTAAATGTTTGAATTCACCGGAGTGGATGCTTTTGAATTAGAACTGCTTTGTGTATTTTTGAACCCTTTATATTAATCCTAACACAATGGATCAACAACATCAATACTGGCTTGAGCTGGCTGTAAGGGATTATGAGCTTGATCTGCAGGGCATTGTCAATAATTCCGTTTATCAGAATTATTTTGAACATACCCGGCATGAATTCCTTTATTCCCGGAATATTGATTTTGCTCAACTCCATCGTGAGGGGAAGGATCTGATCGTAAGCCGGGTAGAGATAGATTATAAATATTCCTTGCAAAGTCATGACCGGTTTCAGGTGACCGTAGATCTGGAAAGGGAAGGCCATTTGAAGATCGTGTTCAACCAGTCTGTTTTTCGTATTCCTGATGGAAAACTGATGGCCAGGGCACGTGTTTATGGTGTTTGCCTGCTTCGGGGCAAACCGGTCAGGCCCGAACGCATATTGGATTTGAGCCGGCTGGGTTTGGAATAATACCTTTAGGGTTGGATTGTTTTATACAGAGGTCAACGGGTAGTTTGATAAGCCATATTCTCAGTCTGAAGTTAAAGCGAAACTTACAAGTTTTGGGGAGAAAAAACCCTCACGAGGCTTGAGCGCCAGGTGAGGATTTATTTTGGATTGTGTTATTGATTTGAGCTGTTCTCTATTTGCTTTGGGCGTTTATTGTTGCCTCAAAAGAATATTCTTGGAACCTTCACCCAGGGGAATGACCCAGGCACCCCGCTCTTTATTGAACTCCTGAGGGATACGGAAGGAGCTCACTCCTTCTACTTGTGCCGGCTGGCTCATGCGAAGTCTGGCTTTTGGGGTATACGCACCAGCCGGGTCCAGCGTTACACGTACATTGCCACTCTCCGGATTATAGGCCACGTTTTTGAACGCTCCTGCATCGAGGGTCAGCCATAATCCCACGGGAGCGACATAAACTCTTGATCTGGCTGCATCCAGTGGTTTCATGCTGATCCATTCGTTTTTTTCCTCGATATTACCGCCAAAGGACAGCCATCCGAATTCATCGTGATGGATGAGATAGCTGGATGTATTGATCGCGTAGCCGAAGAATCCTGAACCATAATCACCTGAATAGTGATCAATCCGCAGGGTAGAGGGAAAAGAATGGAAAGCAGCCGGGCCGAACCCTTCGCGGGTTATGTTGGAGACGGATCCCATCAGACCGCCGTGGCCTACCCTCAGGAGATAGAGGTCTTCGGGGTTGTTTCTGTACTCTTTCAGCACGGGAATGGCATTGAGTCCGGAACCATAATGGTGCAGCTGACGCTCGATGCGCTGCAGTTTCCCGGCGAACAGGAAGTCCCAGTATCTGCGGGCACTTCCGTTGTAACCCCAGTGCGGGAGTGTCGGCATATAAGCCAGGATGGCATTGAGTGTTACATCGGCTTTCTCCATATATCCAAAGTATCTCGACCACATATATACTTCCTCCTGGCCTGTCGAATCCCAGGGCATCTCACTTCCGAAGGGATACTTGAGTGAGCGCCACAGGTCGGCACGCTCGCGCATTTTAGCTTCTAGTGCTTCGGCCATCTCATCCATGCCTTCACGTTGAAGATCAAGCAGTATCAAAAAGAAGATGGTACCTTCCATTTGCCCGAATTGTGCATAATGGGGTGCCTGCTCTACCATGGCCATGGCGGTATGGTAGCCCTGCTTGAGATACCAGTCCCATGTTTCTCCGGTCACCAGGTCTTCATGGTTGCGTGAAAGCTGATAAAGCACCCAGTAGGCAGAGGCCACGTGGGGGTAGTTATAGGAACGGCCGGTTGATCTGGCCTGTTCCTTATTCCAGGCTGACCATGAGCCGTAATAAACATCATCGCTGTAAGTACCTTCAGGCATCGAATCGGGTTCGTAATAGAACATGCTTTTTCGAACGCCATATTTTTTCTCCCCATCGCTGTATTGAATGCCACCCCACAGGGTTTCATGAACAAAGCGTTGCATCTTCTCCAGTTCTTGTTTATCGGGTTGTATCAGTTGCTTCATCATAGCCGACAACCAGGAAGCAGCACCGCCCTCGTCACTCAATCCGGGTATCCAGGCCCTGCTGTCCTGGGTGACCTGTTGCATTTTGGCATAGTCATAGCTGATCACCGATAAATGGCGTTCGAAGGGATCGTCAGGATCTTCAAACCATTGCTCGGTGGTCAGGAAGTTGCCATGATCATCGACCAGGTCCTTTTGAGGTTTGATAACCTTATAGTGAATGCTTTGGCTTACTCCGTCGCTGTAGGTTACGGTAAGCCTGGCCCGGCCCCAGTTCTTGCCTTTGATCTGGTATGTTTGCCATCCATTGGGTGTGGACCCACCTTTTTCAACCACCAGGGCTCCGGCGGGCTCCACATCTACCGAACGCACCGGGCTGTTGTATTTCAGAAACAACTTGCCGTCCATGTCCATGGGCATCACATATCCCGGAACACCTACCGCTACTGGTCTGTCATGCTGCTGAAGGGTTGGTTCAATATCCCGCAGGCTGTCGGCCAGGACAAATTTAAGACCGTATTCCCTTGAGTCGCCGGGGTTCAAACGCACCGAACCCGGGGTGTTCCATGGTTCTGCATTACTCCATTCTTCTTCTGCATGGGCTTTGGTGTGTACCATCCACTCGTGAAAACCCTCGAAAGTGATTCCTCTGGGGGTCCGGTCGGCATGGAGCGGTTTGTAAGCTTCGAAGGGAGTGGACCCATGAGGCATTACCAGCAATACCTTTCCTTTGCCATGCAGGCGGGCTACCTGAAGGTATCCTGCATCGCGGCCAATATAAGGATCATAGAAGGAACATTCGGCATGTGCTTCCTCCAGTGATTTATTGGTCAGTATGTTATTGAAGATCATAGGGACGCCAAGGGAACCAATCTCAACCGGTTTTTCTGATTTATTGTGGAGTTTGAAGCGCAGAAGCAGATCCTCGTCTTGTAATTCCCAGTATCGCTGTATTTGTAAAGGTAAATCACCCGGAAAGGTATTGGCCAGATCAGCTGCGGCCAGTATCTGCTTATTGCCATCTGTACTCAATGCTTGCACAGGAGCACGATCGGCTGCGGTTGAAAACGATTGCCATTCATCCGATTCGCCAATACGCAGCCGAAGGGTTAAATCGCCCAGGTGGTATAAACTGTCTCCTTTTCTTATTTCCAGCCGATCGGAAGGTGTGAAATCAAACCCACCGGCCGATTTAGGTTGCAGTCCGGCCACCGTCTGCGATGCTTTTACAAGTTTCAAATTAAAAGCCGGCGTCTCCAGTTCGATATAACCTTTGTCAAGGCCTAGTGTACCGGGGACTTTGGCCAAATCTTCCCAGTTTTGTGCCTGAACATGGCTGCAGATGGCCATCACAATTACCAGGGCCAACCATCGGACCGGTCGGCTTTTCTTCTTCGTGATCCGTTTTTTCTTTCTCATAGGTCATTTTATTAAGGTTTATATCATTTGCCGGGGAAGGTGCTTATGGCCCTCAATTCAAAGAAAATAGCGCACATCATCAGAAAACCATTTCTATCAAGTTTATAAAAATAAGGTTTTATTTTAGAAATGTAAAATTTACACTTAAAAATTTACCTCCCCTACAAAAACTCTGCTTGATAAGAAACCATGAATCTTTGATTTGTTAAAAGCTTCATTTTTCGGTGCATTTCAAAATCATAAAAGACCTGAGTCTCCCAAAAATTATTTTTCGCAGGAGACTCAAATTTTTAAACGTAATGGGGATGATCAAACGGTTTGGCGGATCTGCTTTATGTAGAAGAATAAAAAGATGAGGCTGATCCCGGTAAGCAGGCCAAAAAACAGGATCATGGTATAATCGGGTATGTTGTTCATCTGCAGAGGTACATACCATTCTCCGACAACAACCGACAGGGTGAGGGTGAGCACTTTAAACAGTATTACACCGGCCAGGAGGGTGCCGTAGGCCTGATTTCTGAATAACAGCAGGGCAACGATCACAAATGCGGGAAAAACAATGCTCAGATCCAGCAAGTATACTGCGTAGGTGTCGTTGGGATGGTGGTTTGAGATATCCGGTATCATCTGGAGGATCCAGATTGGGGTAAGAAACGCGACGATCACCACAAAGAAAGTTGCCACCGATATGCGCAGCCATTTTTGGAGCTCCATCTTTTCCGCCAGTCTCCGCCTGAAGCTTGTCAAACCCAGAATCAGGGCGTAGGTGGATAGACCAAATATAGCCAGGTATACCAAATAGAGGGAGGTGTATTGACCCTGCAGGGTATAGAGTCCATAGGCATAGAAGAAGTAGGCGGACAGACCTGTGATGATGATCAGCGAAAAAGGTCCTTTTCTGTTCAGGTGAATAATGGAAAATACCAGCAGGAGCATTGCTACCGGGAGTGAAACAAAATCCTGGGCCCGGGAGCCATAGACAAGTCGCCGGGTAAGGGATCCGGCCCAGTATACCTGGTCGTAAAGTTCTTTATTCCCTATTCCTTCCAGGGTAGCCCATATGCTTAGCCCTGCAATGAGCAGGGTGATGATGGCCACTATCCGGCTTTGAGGTATGTTGATCATTATTTGCTGATTTTAAGACACAAATATGAATCACTTGTGGAGCGATCTTTTCTTCAATAATAAGCATTTTTTCGATGGTTTCAACCCGGTAGTTGGGATTTTGTTGGAAGTCAAAGGAAGGAAGGTCATATGTACTGTTTGGTCAAGGTATTGCAGAGTTAGCTGATCCGTTGTCAGAGGGCTTCCATCTTTCTGATCCTTTTGTGAAATGTAGCTACCTGGCGGTAGCCGATTTTCTTCAGTACCTCTTTTGCCAGGGGAAAATACTGACCGATCTGATTGGCCTCATGGGCATCTGAGCCCAGGGTGACAGGTATATTTGAGTGAAAGCACAAGGTGATGAAATTGGCATCCGGATAGAATTCCTTGCAAGGTTTGTTCAGTCCGCTGGTGTTCACCTCAACCACTGAATTTGTTTGTTTTAGAGATCTGATAAGCTTTTTGTGCCAGCGCGAGGGGTCATGGCAAGGATAGTGGCCGAACTTTTTGATCAGGTCGATGTGACCTATGATATCGTAGAGTTTGCTGTTTATGGATCTTCTGACTATATTGAAATACTGATCGTAGAGTTCATCAATGTTACGGCCTTCAAAGTTTTGGGGGTCGGTGTCAAAATTCCAGCTATTCAAAAAATGAACCGATCCGATGACGTAATCCAGCGGCAGGTTTTGAATGAGGGCCTGGATGTTCTTTTCCTGGCCCGGTATAAAGTCGATCTCCGCACCGAAACGAATGCGCACCGGTAGTTCTTCCATGTTCTTGATTGTCAGGATGTGATTCTGCATTTGTTGTATCTCTTCAGCCTTAACGCTCCATTTGCTGTCGAGGATAGAGAAGTGATCAGAGAATCCCAGTTCGTCGATGCATGCATAAGAAGCCTGATTCAGATAACTGTGGTGGGAACTGATGCCATCTGAATAGTTGGTGTGCGTATGATAATCAGGTGTCATACCGGATTGTTGGGGATAATTTTCGGTCCATAAAATGAACTGTTTTCTTGCAACTTGCCTCATGCAGGAGCATTTCGGACAGCAACCTCATTGTGTGTAATGCTTTACCCCCACCTCAGGAAGCCCTCTCCGCATGAGGCAATGATGCCATTTTTTATCAGGAAATTGTAGGTAACCCACCCCCATGTTAACAAGTTACTGGGAAAAAATGATAATCTCAAATTTTCACGTTCAATCTTTTGATATATTTTAAGCTTGAACGGTAAAGAAGGAAGGAGAGAGGGAGAGAGATGACTGCCCACAGGATGATGCCGGAGAGCAGCAGATAG
>JAGXLL010000133.1 GCA_018334675.1 Bacteroidales bacterium
AACACCGGTGGCATCGATGGTTTGGAATTCGTGAAGGATGGTTATTACATTAAGTCGGACTGGACCGGCCATATACATCTGCTCCACCCGGAAAAGGAAAAGCAGCTGATACTCGATACCACCGACGAAGATATCAATGCAGCGGATATAGAATTTGTTCCGGGAACCAGCATGCTCTATGTGCCCACGTTCCATGATAACCGTGTGATGGCCTATGAACTGAACCTATAAGGAAAGCAACAATCGAAGGCCGTGAAAGGGCCTGGCCGGCATCATGGGTTTATTAAGAGGGATGCTCATGGGGCACCATCTATGACATCAGCAACGGCCTTCGAATGTTTTTTTCTAAATCGTCAAAAAACATCCTATCCGAAAGTAAATTTCGGGTAACGCAGGAAAGGCGATACTGTAATGAAGGGGTATTTGTAAAAGGGGGAGAAGGGTAACTCATGCAACCCCGATTGAGGTGCACCAGAATAGCTCAAGAAGAAAGGAATCAGGCGCGTGAACTTTCGTATAGCTCAATGTAGCGGTTGATGTCCTTCTCCTGAGTAATGGTCTTGATTTCAGTTAAAAGGGAAATCTCACTGACGCCGTCCCTACTGAAGGCTTCTTCCATATTGACGTACCATACCTCTACAAAAAAATCCTCGATGGAATACAGGTCAACATAATAGGGATCCTGGGAACGGCAGGCTATAAAATTGCCCTGGGAAGAGAGGAACTCTTCTTTCTTTTCCATTTTCATGCATTCAAAATCCTGAGCCTTTACCATGGTTTGGGGATTATATTGAATTGGTAAAATCTAATATAAAGGTAATAAAAAATCATAAATTGGAACAGGGTTTCGCTTATTTTAATAGCGTGCAGAGGGTTTGGAATACGACGATATGGACTATTAGAAAAATTTTGCATAAGTTATTAACAACCTTAATCCCCCTCTACGGGAATCGAAATAAAAAGTTATACAATATGTCTATTTTCTTTCTGGAAGAGAACGGATTAAGCCTGTGATAAGAGCAGGGCAGCTTGCATCATCTATCAGCTCAAAGTTTTGGAGTAGAAGGAAGCTATGATCGATCTGTAGTCTTTTCTTTCGGCCAGGTTGTTATGACCTCCATTGTTGAAAATTTTAAGGGTCTTGGAATGGGTTGAAGCTGTTTCATGCAACTTGCGGGCCATTTCAGGAGGAGTGATGCGATCTTCTTTACCTACCATGATGAGCAGGGGAACAGAAAGCCGGGAAATTTTGTCGATGTTATTGACCGCCAGAAGGTTGCTGTCTACTTTGAATTGAATGAAAGGCTTAAGGAATCCAGGTAGCGCTTTCTCGGTATAAAAACGCACATTCGTCATGGGGGATTCAAGTACCACTCCGGCTACCGGCTGCTGGTCAGCCACATATCCCCCGATCAGACTGCCCATGGAATGACCGTGTAGTATGAGCTGTTCGGAAGAGACGCCCCTTTGATCCACGAGGTAGTTGTATGCTGCCATGGCATCGGCTTTCAATCCCGAAATGCTGGGCTCCCCGGGATTTTTGCCATATCCCCGGTAATTGAATACAAACAGGTTCATTTTCTGTTCTATAATCGATCGGATGGCCCAATGGGAGGTCTCCATCAGAAAACCATTGCCCCCAAAAAATAATACGGTACCCTTTGCATCGGGATGGCTGATGAACCAGCCCTCGAGATGGATGTCTCTGTCCGAGATAAAGGTCACCTCTTCCAGGTGATGGTCCGTATCCTTGAAGTAATCAGGTCCAATGGTCCGCTTCACATCAAAAACATCGTTCTCATTGATCTCTATGGTAGTGCATGAGGCAAAGGCCATGATGATGAGCAGTGAAAAGAATCGTATCATAGGTTTTTTAAGGTTTATTATGTGCCTGATCATGGATGTTGAATGTCTTTTGTTTTGTTCTTAAACAAAATTGAGGTGTGAAAGTTGATTTTTTCCTGCATTTTTGTGGTTCAGTAGAGGTTGCCTTTAAATGGAAGGCAAATCAGGTAATCGGGCGGGTCATAAAAAACTCCACAGCAAAACGCTGCGGAGCCTGAAGAGTGGGATATGGTGGATTCGAACCACCGACTTCTACCCTGTCAAGGTAGCGCTCTGAACCAACTGAGCTAATACCCCTTTTTGATGGAGCAAATATAATAATTTATTGTATTTTTTCCGCAGAAAAAAGCACCGGATTTGCCTTATTCGCTGGTTGCAAATTCCCGCAAGCTATTCACGGTTTGTGTAAAAAAACTTGCTATCTTCGCACCGTTTGAGTTGTTAAACAGATAAATCCACAATATTCATGTATAGAACGCATACCTGCGGAGAATTGCGGCTGGAAGACGCCAACAGCACAGTTACTTTAACAGGTTGGGTGCAGAGGATCAGGGAACTGGGGGGCATGACCTTCGTTACCCTGCGCGACCGTTACGGCATCACCCAATTGGTTTTCGACGAGAATACCCCCCAAAACGTGAATGATCTGCTGCCGGAACTGGGACGGGAGTTTATCATACGCATTAGTGGCCAGGTGCAGGAACGCTCCAGCAAGAACCCGGCTATGTCTACCGGTGATATTGAAGTGGTTCCGGAAAAGATGGAAATCGTTAACCGTTCGGAGGTACCTCCCTTTACCATCGAGAAGGAAACCGACGGAGGCGAGGAGTTAAGGATGAAATACCGGTACCTGGATTTGCGCCGCGTACCCCTGCGCAACAATATGATGCTGCGCCATAGAATGGCCCAGGAAATCAGGAAATATCTGGATGAGCAGTTTTTTATGGAAGTCGAAACCCCTTTCCTGATCAAATCCACCCCGGAAGGGGCCCGCGACTTTGTGGTACCCTCCCGGATGAATCCGGGTGAGTTCTATGCTTTGCCGCAGAGCCCCCAAACTTTTAAACAGCTGCTGATGATTTCCGGTTACGACCGGTATTTCCAGATCGTACGCTGCTTCCGGGATGAAGATCTGCGGGCCGACCGCCAGCCTGAATTTACCCAGCTGGATTGTGAGATGACCTTCGTCGATCAGGAAGATGTGTTGGATACCTTTGAAGGCTTGGCCAGGTATCTCTTCCGTGCTGTGAAAAATTATGACTACCCCGATCGTTTCCCCCGCATCACCTATGACGATGCCATGAAATATTATGGCACGGACAAGCCCGACCTTCGCTTCGGCGTGAAGGTTGCCGAGATAACTTCACAGGTTCAGGGCAAAGGATTTAAGGTGTTTGACAGCGTTTCCTATGTGGGAGGTATCTGTGCACATGGATGTGCGGGTTACAGCCGCAAGCAGCTCGATGAGCTCACCGACTTCGTCAAGAAGCCTCAGGTAGGAGCCAAAGGTCTGGTTTATGTCAAATATAACGAAGACGGCTCTTTTAAATCATCCGTCGATAAGTTCTTTGATAAGGAGGATTTTATGCAATGGGCCACCCTTATGAATGCCCAACCCGGTGACCTGATGCTGATCCTGGCCGGTGAAAAACAACAGACCCTAACTGCCTTGGGAACACTGCGTCTGGAGATGGGCAGCAGATTGGGGCTGAGAGATCCTGAAAAATTTGCTCCGGCCTGGGTGGTGGATTTTCCCCTGCTGCAATGGGATGAGGAAGATCAACGCTATACGGCCATGCACCATCCCTTCACCTCCCCCAAGGATGAAGACATCTCCCTGTACGATACCGACCCGGCAAGCATGCGGGCCAATGCCTATGACTTCGTCATCAACGGAGTGGAGATCGGCGGCGGCTCCATTCGTATACATACCCGTGAGCTGCAGGAAAAAATGTTCCATGCCCTGGGCATATCCAAAGAAGAGGCAGAGGAAAAGTTTGGCTTCCTGCTCAATGCCTTCAGGTATGGTGCCCCGCCCCACGGAGGCATCGCCTTCGGGTTCGACCGCTGGTGCGCCGTGATGGGAGGTTCCGATTCCATAAGGGATTACATTGCTTTCCCTAAAAACAACGCCGGCAGAGACCTGATGATCGATTCACCCTCCCCG
>JAGXLL010000134.1 GCA_018334675.1 Bacteroidales bacterium
TCAACGAAACACATAAGGCCGGTTCAGATAAAAGCTCCCGCGGCTGGATTTCAAGTATCGGAGGGGAGATTTTTTCATGATGGCCTTGAACTCATGGATGAAATGCGACTGGTCGTAATAGCCGCAGCGGTCGACCAGATCCGCCCAGCTCACCGAGGGTTGGCGGCTGAGTATCCTGCAAGCCAGGTTGAAGCGAAGGATCTTCAGGTACATCTTAGGGGTCAGTCCAACCTCTTCCACAAACATCCGGTAAAGGGATTTGTAGGAAAGACTGAATTCGCCAGCCACCCTTTCTACGGTAAGCGGCCCGCTCATATGCTCCAGATGGTTTAAAACAATCAGAATCCGTTGGGAGGCATGGCGATTGGCTGTAATCTGGCTTAAAAAGAAATCATTTAGGTTTTTAAGCTTCTCACGGGTCTCTTCCATCTCCATGACATCATGATGCAAACGGCTGAGAGCAGCCCAACCAAAAGACGAAAACTCTATAACCTTGTTGGTAAGCTCGCACAGGTTTACACCCAATATCCGGTTAACCCCCAGGTGGGTGAGCAACACGCTGATTCCTCTCAGCGGCTTGCCATTCACCTCCACTTTCAATTTCATGGAGTGATTGAGTTCAAAAATCCCGGCAATGAAACCGGATAAAACCACCTTTTGCCGGTTGGTGATAAATATGACCCGGTTGTTATTGAAAAGTAAGACTATTTCCACCATCCCATTGGGAAGAGCACGAAAAGAACACCTCCTAAACCGTTCATCCAGATTCTCGTACAGGTAATACCTGTTTACAAAAGGCTTAAGGGCAATGGGAGGGCTAACCTCCAGAAACCGCATATCACCAAAGTAATGTTCATCCATTTCGTCAGCCAATTCAATACAAGTTAAAGATATTCAGCGTCTTTTTCAAGATTCTGCTATTTTGCAGAAAAGACTTTTATGAGCTGTCATATTTTTTATGTGAAATTCCATTTCACAGACATGAAAATATGTTGGGCGCTTCAGATGGGTTAGGCTTTGAATCTCTGGAGAACCCAAACACAAAATCCCGCGCTCTCCTCCGGAAGGAGCGCGCGGGATTCCAACCCTACACCTAACCCTAAACCCAAATCCAACTATGACTTCACCGTGCTTTTGGTTTTTTGTCTGAAATAATCCCTGACCCGGGCTACCAGTTGCCCCTCGGTCATCTTGTCGGCCGTTTCAAACTTAACAATGGGCGGGGTAGTTTGTTTCAGCCCCTCCACATATTTGCGGAACTCGGTCTTGGCATTTCCCGGCCCAAAAACATACAGGGCCTCCGAATTTCCCACTTTCCTGCATATCTTCCCGTAATAATTCTTTAAACTCTGCTGGTATTTCCTGTATCTCCGGCTTTCAGGAGCAATATCCTGAGGACCGTAAGGGGTTTTCGTCCGGCTGCCACCGGAAAGCCTCACCCGCCTTCCTGCCTTGGATTCGATGGTGGAAACCTGTTCTTTGTCCTGTTCCAGGCTTACAATAACAGCCTTTGCATGATCGATCCAGATGCCTGTTTTTTTACTCATATTAATGGTTTTTTATGGAAACTGATGACTGGATGACTATAAGAAAATATAGCTACAACTCTATCCTTCCGGGTTTACCAGAGAAAATGGCCATTTTTCATTATCTGTAGGATAGATTCCGGCCATGTCAATATTAAAATTGGTTCATGCTGAAATGAAGTCACCGGCTAATCATTAATAATAATCAAAAATTGAATACGATGCAATACCTGATCATCATTTTTTAATGCATTACTGGAAAATTTTTTAAGACATGTACATCATTGATATATAGTGAAAAACGTGCTGAAAACCAGGCCGCCTTCCTGAAGTTTGCCCCTTGCGATGATCAGCCCATAAAGGCGACCGCGCCAATATAACGATTCCCCTCACCCCACCCCCGCATTATCATACAGATGCATTCCACGACAAATCGGCAAAAGCAACAATTTTGAAGTTCAGTCTACTTTCCAACCGGCAGAATTGGTTATCTTTATTAACCCAAATGATACGATGCATGCATAAAATAAAAACCTGTATATGAAGAAGATAGCCGCCATAGGGATTTCGCTGGGCCTTGCCCTGTTTGCCTGGCAATGTACCCAACAAACCGGAAAAGCTGACCAAACCGTTCAATCGCCCGATGAAAACACGGAAGTAGCCTTTCTGCTGACTTCTGACGGGCAACCCGGCTACACCGTCACCCACAAAGGGCAGCCCATCATCGACACATCCCTGCTGGGCTTTAATTTGAAAGAAGCTGCCCCCATTGAAAAAGGCTGGGAAGTCATGGAAACAGGCCATCAGTCTGTTAACGACACCTGGACCATGCCCTGGGGAGAAAAGAAGGAGGTGGTCAATCACTACAATCAACTCACTGTAAAGCTCAAAGAAACCAAGGAACCGAACAGACGCATGGACCTGGTTGTCCGCGCCTACGACAGCGGCATCGGCTTCCGCTATGTCTTCCCCGAACAGGAAGGAATGGCCAAGATGCGGATCACCGATGAAAAAACCCGGTTCAACCTCACCGCCGATCATCAGTGCTGGTGGATACCCGGCGACTGGCACATCTATGAACATCTGTACAACACCACCCGGTTCACCGGCATCGATGCCACCAGCAAACGAAACAACGACAACCTGGCCCAGACCCATATACCTGTGAATGCGGTGAACACACCCGTCACCATGAAAACCGGCCAGGGTCTGCACCTGAGCTT
This sequence comes from Bacteroidales bacterium, assembly GCA_018334675.1. Classification (GTDB taxonomy): domain Bacteria; phylum Bacteroidota; class Bacteroidia; order Bacteroidales; family UBA12077; genus JAGXLC01. The sequence goes on from JAGXLL010000134.1 coordinate 2,750, forward strand.
TCACGAGGCCGCCCTCACGGATTATGCCGGCATGACCCTGCAGGTCGACAAGGAAAACCTGATGATGCACAGCAACCTGGTGGGAACCGATCTAAAGGACTACAAGGTAGAAAGGAAACTGCCCTTTGCCACTCCCTGGCGCACCCTACAGATCTCGGAGGATGCGGCCGGACTCATAGAATCCGACCTGATCGTCAACCTCAACGAGCCCAACAAACTGGGCGACATCTCCTGGTTCGAGCCCATGAAGTATGCCGGGATATGGTGGGAGATGCACCTGGGCAAGTCCACCTGGGCCATGGAAGGCGGCAAACACGGGGCCACCACCGAACATGCCAAAGAGATGATCGATTTTGCCGCGGAAAACAACATCGGGGGCGTGCTGGTTGAAGGCTGGAACACCGGCTGGGAACACTGGATCGGCTTTGAAGACCGTGAAGGCGTTTTCGATTTTGTCACCTCTTATCCCGATTATGACCTAAAGGAGGTGGTGCGTTATGCCCGCGAAAAAGGCGTTCAGATCATCATGCACCACGAAACATCCGCCGCCCCGAGAACCTATGAAAAGCAACTCGACACGGCCTACAAGCTGATGGAAGAGCTGGGCATCCATGCCGTCAAAACAGGGTATGTGGGTGAGATCATCCCCGATGGCGAATACCACCATGGCCAGTGGATGGTGAACCACTACCGCAAGGTGCTGAAGAAGGCCGCCGAGCACCAGGTAGCGGTCAACGCCCACGAGCCGATCAAGGCCACCGGCATCCGCCGCACCTATCCCAATGCCGTCTCCAGGGAAGGCCTGCGCGGTCAGGAATTCAATGCCTGGGCTTCCGACGGCGGCAACCCGCCCGAACATCTGCCCATCGTGACCTTTACAAGGATGCTGGCCGGACCGATCGATTTTACACCGGGCATCTTCAACATCAAACTCAAACCCTACAAACCCGACAACCAGGTCAACACCACCCTGACCCAGCAGCTGGCCCTGTACGTAGTGATCAACAGCCCCATCCAGATGGTGCCCGACCTGCCGGAGTATTACCGGGGTCATCCCGCTTTTCAGTTTATCCGGGATGTAGCGGTGAACTGGGAACAAACCCATGTGCTCAACGGGGAAATAGGCGATTATGTTACCATCGCCCGGCAGCAAAGAGATTCCGACAACTGGTTCATCGGCAGCATCACCGATGAAAACACCAGAGAACTGAGCATCCAACTGGATTTTCTGAAACC
>JAGXLL010000018.1 GCA_018334675.1 Bacteroidales bacterium
TTCCCTGAATGACACCAGGCCAGCATACAGGAAAAAAAGAAAAAAACCCGCAGCAAAAGAAAACATCAGCTCGTGCATCATGAAAAACGGATGTTGTTGTAGACAAAGATAGAAATTTTTGCTTTCTCATCTCTCGCTTTTGTTATGCGGATTTTTCTTGTATCTTGCGTAATATGTCAATTTCCCATTGCCTGTAAAACCTCAAAACCATGAAAAAGAAAATCAAAAGCATATTTGAGATGCGGCATTTCCTGAAAAAAGCAGGAAAAATACCGGGTGAGCTTGAAGTTGAAGAAACGACCCGGGGACCGGCAGTCATCGGCGAGATCCGTTACAACAGCGCAACATTTGAATCGAACCAGCCGGAAGCATCCGCTGGTGTCCTGCCCGATACCAACACCTCCTGGTGCCACTGGATAGACCTTATCGGGCTTGGCGACATACAAACCATTCAACAGCTGGGCAAAAACTTCGCCCTCCACCCCCTTACCCTCGAAGACATCATCAACACCGACCATTTACCCAAATGCGAAATTTCGGGAGAACAGCTGTTTTTTACCCTAAAGTTTCCCCTTTATCATCAAGAAAGCGACACTCTTGAACTGCGGCATATCAGTCTGATCCTGACCGGACCGAACCTGCTCTCTATGCAGGAAGGAAACCAGGATCTGCTCATCCCCATTAAGGAAAGGATCAGGCAGGACAGGGGAAGGATCCGCAAGGGGAACACCGAATACTTGCTCTATGCCCTGATCGATTACATCATCGATCAGTACTTCTTTATCATGGACACCTTGGGCGACGACATCGAACGAACAGAGGATATGCTGATCGACGATCCCGAGACCAACCACATACAAAAAATCCACCGCATCAAGAAACGCATCGTCTATCTTCGAAAATACCTGACCTCCCTTACGAAAGCCGTCAGCCAGCTGCAAGGCAACGAGGTACAGTTCGCAGATGCCAACATAAAGGTGTACTTCCGGGACATCTACGACCATATGCTGCACATCAACGAAGCCCTGGTTACTTCCAAAGACCTGCAAACCACCCTGCTGGAGATGAACATGTCCAATGTGAACAACTCCATGAACCGCGTGATGAAAACCCTCACCGTAGTGGCCACCATTTTCATCCCCCTTACTTTCATGGTCGGCATCTACGGCATGAATTTCCAATATATGCCGGAGTTGAACTGGAAGTACGGGTACCCTGCCGTTATGGCTCTCATGCTGGTTATTGCCGCCATCATGATCTGGTGGATAAAACGGAAAAACTGGATTTAAGTTTAAAGTATTAATTTAATTAACAAATTATCAACAATTGTTTTTCAGTTATCCGTATATGTTCATAATTTGTCATAAATCCCCTATTTTAAACTTTTACTTCAATTGAACTTTAATTTATCTCTGCAGTATAGCGAAATATGAAATAATATCAACAAAAAAGGGTCCTCCCGGCTGGCTGTCCGGAAGCACCCTTCCATTGTGGCCCCATCAGGACTCGAACCTGAATCTAGAGTTTAGGAAACTCCTATTCTATCCCTTGAACTATGGGGCCGCAATTCTGGCGCAAAAATATCACAAATCCTTCAATTAACAAAATCCTTCCCTTTCCATTGGTTTTCAAGGAACGGATAAGTCGTGAAGCATGAATCCAATATTTTTTTATTTTTAATGTCCAAAAACCTGCTTTATGAATCTATTTGACCTTGTCTTCATCGTACTGCTGATCTGGAGTGCCTACCGCGGATTCACCAAGGGATTCATCCTGCAGCTCTCTACCCTGGCGGCACTCTTGTTGGGCATATACGGCGCCATCCATTTCTCGGATTTCACTGCCCGGATGTTGACCGAACATTTCAGCATTTCCACTGATTACCTCAGCATCATCGCCTTTGCATTGACTTTTGTGGCGATCGTTATTGCCGTGCACCTGCTGGCTCGTCTGATTGAAAAGCTCATACAAGCCATTGCCCTGGGGTTCATCAACCGCATCCTGGGCATCGTCTTCGGCATTGCCAAAACCGCTTTCATCATCAGCATCATCCTGGTACTGGTGAACAAAGCCAACGACAAATATCATTTTTTACCCAGGGAGAAAACCGAAAACTCATTGCTTTATAGGCCTTTATCCGACTTTGCCCCGTCCATCTTCCCGTACCTGAAGTTTGATGAGCTAAAGAAAGAGTTTGACCGGGAAGAGCCGGAACCTCAGAAGGAGGTATAAATGCCAGGCTTGGCTTTTGGGAAGACATTCGTATATTTGCCGCCAGTAATATTTGTATGCCAAAAAAATGAACCATGAATTTTGTAGAAGAGCTTAGATGGCGGGGCATGCTCCACAACATCATGCCCGGGACCGAAGAACAACTGAACAAGGAGATGACGGCCGCCTACGTGGGAATCGATCCTACCGCGCCTTCCCTGCACATCGGACACCTCACCTCGGTGATGCTGCTGAAGCATTTCCAGCGTGCCGGTCACAAGCCCATCGTATTGCTGGGCGGAGCCACCGGCATGATCGGTGATCCCTCGGGAAAATCGAAAGAGCGCAACCTGCTGGATGAAGAAACCCTCCGATACAATGAGGCAGCCCTCAAACATCAGCTTGCCAACTTCCTGGATTTTCACTCCCGGCAAGACAACGCTGCCGAACTGGTCAACAACTACGACTGGATGAAACAGTACAGTTTTATACAGTTCATCCGGGACATTGGCAAGCACATCACCGTCAACTATATGATGGCCAAAGATTCGGTGAAGAAAAGACTGGGTGAAGATGCCGTCTACGGGCTGTCGTTCACCGAGTTCACCTATCAGCTGGTTCAGGCCACCGATTTCCTTCATCTCTACCGCGATAAGAACTGCAAGTTGCAGATGGGCGGATCCGATCAATGGGGGAACATCACCACCGGCACCGAGCTGATCAGAAGGAAGCTGGGAGGCGAGGCCTATGCCCTGACCTGCCCCCTGGTAACCAAAGCCGACGGCGGCAAGTTTGGCAAGACCGAGGAGGGCAACATATGGCTCGATGCGGAATATACCTCCCCCTATAAATTCTACCAGTTCTGGCTGAACGTCAGCGATGAGGACGCCGAGAAACACATCCGCATCTTTACCGTGCTCCCGCGTGAAGACATTGAACACCTGATCGAGGCCCACCGTGCCGAGCCGCACCGCCGGCTGCTGCAGCACAAACTCGCCGAGGAGGTCACCGTTATGGTCCACTCCCGGGAAGAATATGAAAAGGCCGTATCTGCCAGCAAGATCCTCTTCGGCAAATCCACCACCGATGAGCTCAAATCGCTGGACGAAAAAACTTTCCTTTCGGTCTTCGAAGGAGTCCCGATATTTGAAGTAACCCGGGAAAAGCTTCACCGGGGCATTCCCGTACAGGAACTGCTGGCGGAGGAATCCGGTGTCTTCGCTTCCAAAGGTGAAGTAAAACGACTGATCAAAGGCGGGGGATTGAGCATCAACAAAGGAAAGATCCAATCAACAGAGGAGCCTTTGGATTCCAGCTGGCTGTTGAATGATAAGTACCTGCTGGTGCAAAAGGGAAAGAAAAACTATTTCATTATTAAGATCTCCGAATCCTAACCCCGGATGGTAATGATAAGCCCCCCGGATGTCCTGCATGATATCCGGGGGTTATTGTAACGTTTATGCATGCGGGAAGGGTTGCGGGTTGAATGGAGGTACCCCCGCTAAAATAATAACCTAAACATATGAACGAATCGTCAAATTTCTGCGCCACATCATAAATCAATTTGAAAAATCTTCATGAAAAAATCCGTACCTTTCGTTGTTTTTTCATAAATTCGCTTTGAGTCTTGATTCCCTATGTATCCATTCCGAAAAGACATAGCCAGAACCCGTGAAAAGAGCGATGGATTCCTCGATAAAGAGTTACATGTGGAATTGGTGATCAACCAATTCCGTATGTTGATCCTCTTCCTGCTCGCCCTCCTCGATCTTCTCTCCGGATATTTTGAACAGATCAGCCTTATCAGCTCTTTAAGCGATTACAGAGCCAGCGTGGCTTTTCTCATTCTTCTGCCCTTCATGATTGCCCTTCATGTCCTCACCACCAAAGGCAAATACCGCTTCTGGATCAAATACATCACCCAGGCAGTCGACCTGATGCTGGTCTTTCTCATCGCCCTGCCGGTGGTGGTCAGCAACAATCCCAATATCCTGCTCACCAAGCTGGAGTTCACACTGATCATCTCCTTTCTGATCATCTTCCTGAACACCCTGAGCATCCTGAGGATCAGCCCAAGATCCATCATCTACACCGGTCTCATTGCCCTTACATTGAATGCAACCCTCTACATCCTTCAGGATCAGTTTATAATGATCGGCATTTATACCTCTGTTTTCATCATCATCCTGAGCATCTTCAACGGATGGGTTACCAACTTCATCCTGGATTACTTCACCACCAACCACAAACTCAGTGAAGCCTATGATGACCTGAAAAATGCCCATGAGCAGATACAACAGAAGAATGCCGAGATCACCCGCAAGAGCAACCAAATCGAGACCCAGGTCAACTCCCTGGAAGATGTTCACAAAGATCTGATGGACAGCCTTATGTACGCCCAGAAGATCCAGGTGGCCCTGATCAATCATGAAGAGGTGGTGGCTCCGCATGTTCACGATCATTTTGTGATGTTTAAGCCGCGGGAGCACGTAAGCGGAGATTTTTACTGGGCTTCGTGGACCGGGTCCAAGCTGATCATGACCGTGGCTGACTGCACAGGGCATGGTGTACCCGGGGCTTTCATGACGATGCTGGGATCCAGTTATTTGAATGAGATCGTCAACAAGGAAGGCATCACCGAGCCCGACCAGGTGCTCAATCATCTGAGGGACTCCATCATCGATGCGCTTCACCAGAAAGGCAAGATCTATGAAACGCGCGATGGCATGGACATGGCTGTCGTACAGATCGACACGCTGCGGGGCATACTGAAGTTTTCCGGTGCCAACAATTCCCTCTGCTACATCCCCAACCACCATCATGAACAGGAGCCCAGGATCTATGAATTCAAAGGCGACCGAATGCCCATCTCCTTCCATTACAAGATGCATCCCTTCTCTATCCTGGAGACGACCTATTCCAAAGGCGACCGTTTCTACCTTTATACCGACGGGTACATCGATCAGTTCGGAGGCCCGAAGGGCAAAAAATTCAAGCTGGTCCCCTTCAAACGGATGTTGCTGGAACACCACAACAAGACCATGTCTGAGCAAAGAAACATCCTGGAAAAGACAATGCAAGACTGGCTCAGAGATAAATACCAACAGATTGATGACATAACCGTGCTGGGATTTCAGGTATAGCATGTGAGCCTTGAGGTCCATCAAACCAAACCATTATGTGTCGAACCGTTTTTAAGAACCCGGCTTTTCTGTTCCTGCTCCTTATTATCCTCCCCTTTCAGTTCTCTGTCGCCATCGTCGACACCTCCCTTCAGGACCGCCAGGACTCCCTCAAACAAATAGAAAAACTCCTGGCATCATCCGAATACCATGCTAGCCGCGACACGCGCACCTCGATCGGGGAAGCCATGGAAGCTCTTAAGATGAGCCGCTCCGGTAAGTTTACCCCCAAAACGGCAGAATGTTACTACCATTTGGGATATGCCCACTACAACCTGAACCACTATGATTCGGCCTACATGTACCTGCAGAAAGCCCAAAGGCTCAGCGAGCAGACCGACAACCAAATGATCCTGGCCCTTACCCTCAACCGCATCGGCAACACCTGCCAGTTGAAGGGTGAGTTCAACCAGGCCCTGGAGAACTACCAGAGGGCTCTGGAGATCAACCGGGAGATCAACAACCGGAAGGAGGTGGCCCGGAGCCTCACCAACATTGGCAGCATATTTCGTACCTTTGGCAAATACGACGATGCCATCCAGTTTCACCTGGAGGCGCTGTCCATCTATGCCGGGATGGACGCTCCCGAAGGTACAGCCTGGACCTCCCTCAACATCTCCAGGCTCTTCAAGCTTAATGAAGATTATGACAAAGCCCTGGAATACCTGGACCAGGCCCTGACCATCTACCGGAAGATCGCCCGGGAAGAGGGGGTGGAGACAGGGGTCACCCTCTGCTTGAAGGAATACAGCCTGATCTATTCCCAGTCGGGCCAGACAAAAAAAGCCCTGGAGTACAGCCGCCAGGTGCTGGAGCGCAACCAGGAGGCCGGCAACCAATATGGCATCGCCAACACCTATTTCACCATGGGCAAGATCCACCAGAAAACGGGAGATCTAACCAAAAGCCTCCAGTACCTCCAGCAAGCCCTTTCCATCAAGAGGGGGCTGGACGACCAGATCGAGATCCCCTCCATCCTGCGGTCGATAGGTGAAAATTACATGCAACGGGAAAACCACACCCAGGCCCGCGAATATTTCCGCAAAGCCCTCAGCCAGGCACGCAGGCAAAACCAAAAAGAAGAGATCAAGGATATTTACCAGGCGCTTTACAAGACCCACCGGCGTTCGGGCAATCATCAGCAGGCCCTGGATTATTACACCGCCTACTCCTCCCTCAAAGACAGCCTGAACAACCAGCGCATCTCGGAGCTGGAGATGCAGTATGAGTTTGAAAAGAAACAGGAACAGCTCCGTTACGAACAGAAGAAGAAAGAGGCCATTCAGCAGGCCCGCCTGAAGAGACAGCGCATCCTCTCCTGGGCCTTCATCATTGGCTTTGTGCTGTTGCTGGCCCTGCTGGTGGTTATATATCAGAGCTACAAGCGAAAGGTACGCTCCAACCGCCAGCTCGCTCAACAAAAACAGGAAATAGAAAATCAGCGGGATGAGATAGAGGCCCAACGCAACACCGCTACGCGCCAGCGTGACCAGATCGCACGGCAAAACCGCATCATCACCGAAAGCATCGAATACGCCAGCAGGATACAAAGCGCAGTGCTGCCCCAGGAAAAGACGATCGGAAAGATCTTCTCGGACTATTTCATCTTTTACCGGCCCAAGAACATCGTCAGCGGCGATTTTTACTGGATCAACCAGATCGACTCCAAAGTGGTGATCGTGGCTGCCGACTGCACAGGCCATGGCGTGCCCGGAGCCTTTATGAGCATGCTCGGGGTGGCTTTCCTCAACGAGATCATCAACCAGAACCGTGTGCTGGATCCCGGTAAGATACTGAACCAGCTGCGAAGGAACCTGATAGATGCCCTCCATCAAACCACCAGGAAAAGGGGCTCCCGCGACGGCATGGATATGGCCCTGGCCATCATCGATACCCAAACCGAGACCCTGCACTTCAGCGGAGCCTACAACCCCATGTACATCATCCGGGGCGACGAGCTCATCGACCTGAAGGCCAACCGCATGCCCATCGGCGTGCACTCGGTGTACCAGGAGACACCCTTCTCCGTCCAGCAAGAAAAGCTGCAACCCAACGACCGCCTCTATTTCTTCACCGACGGTTTCACCGATCAGTTCGGGGGAGAAAAAGGAACCAAGTTCGGAAGGAAACAATTCAAGCAGATCCTGCTCGACTCAGAGCATCAAAGCATGGAAAAACAAAAGCAGACGTTGGACCATAGCCTCACCGACTGGATGGATTCATGGGGCCAGATCGATGACATCATGGTGCTGGGGTTCAAATTTCACGGAGACAACCACAACTTCTCCCGGTCCTGAATCACCTTTTCAATATCATGCGCAGGGTGGTGCCTTTGCCGGGCTCTGAATGATGTACGAAGATCTTGCCCTTATGATATTGCTCTATGATACGCTTGGCCAACGACAGACCAAGACCCCAACCCCGTGTCTTAGTGGTATAGCCGGGTTGAAAAATAGCCTTCTGCTTTGACCGGGATATGCCTTTGCCCTGGTCGCTCACATCGATCATGACCTGCTGCCCTTTGCAATGCACCTGAACATCAATTACTCCATCTCCATCCATGCTATCGATGGCATTCTTCAGCAGATTTTCCACTACCCACTCAAAAAGCGGCTTGTTCAAAGGCACTTGTAGGTCATCCTCCTCGCGGAAATTCAGGTTGAAGGACACCCGTTTCGACGTCCTGGTCCGAATGTATTCAAGGACTCCGGAAAGAATGGGTGGCAGCGACTCGCTCTTCAGAGCAGGCTGTGAACCGATCTTGGAGAAACGCTCGGTGATCTTCTCCAGCCGGTTGATATCTTTTTCTATCTCCCCGATGATGGATTGATCATCCAGTGTCATCCTTAACAGCTCCAGGTTGGCCAGCAAGCTGGTGGTGGGTGTTCCCAGCTGATGGGCCGTCTCTTTCGACATACCCACCCATACCTGGTTCTGCTCGGCTTTACGGGCCGTACTGAAGGCATAGTAAGAGATCAGCAAAAAGAGCGCCACCACCCCAAGCTGGATAAAAGGGAAATAGGAGAGACGGGTCAACAGGGTGGAATCCTTATAGAAAATATACTGTTTGCCCTGGGGCAGGTTGATCTCAATGGGCTCATGCTGTTGCTTCATCTCGGCGATCAGCTCCTGTATCTCCCGCTCCTGATTCCTTTCCCCAATATGCACGTTGCGCATGGAGATCATCTTCTCCTTCTCATCGGTCAGGATCATAGGAACGGTCTCGTTGTTGCGGATCACCTCCAGAATAAAACTGTAATCCTTATCAAGGTTCCGGTTCTGGGTGAGCTCTTTCATGCCCTGGGCCCAAAGCTCCACTTTCTTACGCTCTTCTTCGGCCAGTTGACGCGTCAGGTTGTTGGTGAACCAGTATGATCCCACGACGATGAACAGGGCGGCAAGCAAAAGATAAATCTTCCAGCGTTGTTTGCGGTGATAGATGTTCATAGGAAATGGGCGATATTGGGACCAAAGATTGGATTAAAAATTATTACTTTAACGTATCTTCCTCAAATTTAATTATAAATCCCTCATCTTTTCTTCTTGTGGTATCCCCTCCTTTCTCCTGCTCCGGTTGATCCTCCTGTTCTTCCCATTGTATGTTGAACTTTTTCTGTGGATCCCCCGCCCCGGCTTCACCCTCCTGAAGGGCGGTGTCCTTGCGGAACCAACCAAACTCCTCGTTCAAAATCTGCTTGAGCTCTTGCTTTTCCTCCTTGATATCCTCCCGGATCTTTTCCCTAACCCCTTCCTTGTCATACTCAATGGCATATTTGTCGGGCGTGCCATGGATCTTTAAATACAAACGGCTCTGGCCGACCCCGTCTTCCTGTATGTTACCAAATTCCGATCCCGGCTCCTTCCTTTGGCGGGCTTTGCGGGAGAGGACCTGGGAAAGCAGCAGGCTTACATCATAGGAAAAACGGTTGTCAAAAGTATGGTAACCCGACACATGGATGTCATAGGAGGAAGAATTGATCTCCATCTCAGGGATCCACACGGTTTGATCCTCGATGGAGATCTTATTGGAAAGCCTGGAGAAGGTAACATGCCGCAACTCATCCAGCTTAACGAAATTTGACAGGCTCGAAAATGGCTCAAAATCAATTAATTCACCTTGCTCAATTTGAATATCACTTAAATTATTAACCGTCTTCTTCTGTATCTTCAGGTTTTCATTCATCCCGGAAGAGAAGGCGATCTCCCCACTCAGGAAACCTTTCAGATTGCGGGCCGTGATGTAATCCTGCCCGAAATTTGAGAAGGAGGTGAAAACCCCACGAATGTTGACATGATCCAGGTAGAACTTGGAATCGAACAAAAGATCGGTGGATGAGTGGGCTCTTGCTTTTAGCTTCGCCTGAGCATACGCTTTGCCCTGAAAAGCATTGAACTCTGTGTCGGTGAGTTCCAGCAGACGCTTTCCGAACCGCAGGTCGCCGGCAACCCTCTTTGCCTCAAAACGCTGAAGGGAAACACGATCCGCAGCAAACCGCAAGTTGCCCCTCAGTTTTTCGGGAAACTGAAAACGGATCAGCGAATCTGAAGAAGATGCCGGGCGCTCAAAGAACCGCTTCAAATCAATGTGCTTGCTATACAGGGCTCCCTGAAAGCGAAAGGGTTGGGTGCTGTCGCGGAGATTGCGGTAAATATTGAAAATCTTCCCGTCCAACACCAGATCGTTCCCGTTGAAACGCAACCGCATGCTATCCAGGTAAAGATCCCGGTTCAGGTAAATAAATCCGTTCATATTCTGAAGGTCATAGGAAGGGCTGCGGCCTTCTACCCCTTGCAGGGTCGCATCCATGGTGAGGTTGCCGAAATGTATGCTTTCTGTAAGACGGGACAGGGCCTTCAGCGCATCGCTATATTTATAATTCAACTCCACTTGCCCGGTTACGCCTTTAAAATCATGCTTTTTGCGGAAACGCTCCGACAAACCCTTCAAATGCAAGCTCATGCTTCCTTCTGAAACAACCTGCGGTTCAGAGAAATTTTTGATCTTTAGATTGCCGTTCAGGACATTATTGCCCAGCTCAGCATGTATGTTGCTTAAGGATAGCAGGGAAGACGCCGCATCTTCGTTCCGCCCGTTGGAGACATACCCGTTGAGGGAAATGTTTGTAAACCGATAACCCTGGCTGGCATCGATCTCCACCTGGCTTCCGGCCAAACTGAAGTCGGCCTCCAGGTTGGGTTTGCCATCATTGACCGGACCTTCAATTCTCGCGTAAAAATCCAGCTTCCCCCGATCAACCGTTACCGGCTTCAACTTCTTTTTAAATTTCCAGGGCACATATAATTGTAAGTCATCTATCTTCAGGTCTGTTCCTTTTAGGTCTATGTCGATGTATTGCTTGTCGCGGTTAAATTGCCCTTCCACAATAAAGGGTATGCGCTCAAAATAACACATACCAGAACGGATGCGAAATGCTTCCGGGGTCACCAACAGATTCATCCTCAGCCGGACTTCCTTTTGCCGGGCATAGTTGAACTCATCAATAGATAACTCCTTCACAAGTGACTTGGAATCAATATTCAGATTAAACTCATCTAAACCTAAATTTCCATTAAGGACTGTCCGCGAGGAGTGTCCCTCCAGGAAAAATGCCTGCTGCTGATTGAGCACCGAATAATACAGATCATCAAACACCATTTGTTCAATATCGAACTCAATGTTTTCGGATGTGCGGTCCCGATAGGCGATCAGGGGCTTCTCACCGTTGGGGGTATAATTGAACTGACTCTGCTTGATGTAAACCTTCTCCAGTTTATAGTTGTTCATGAAAATATCCACGATATCAAACTGCAAAAACACATGATCTGCAGTAAAACTTAAAGATCCTTTCTTGTCTTTTGAAGATTCGGGAGCAGCATACAACTCAAAAGAGCGCAGCTCTATGGTGGCATTGGGAAACCTGCGCAAAAGGGAAAGGTTGACCTCCTTTGCCCGAAAATCGGCACGAACGCGCTTGTTCAACTCCTTAAGAAACAATTCCGAAACTTCATCCTCATATATAAAGGAAATGATAAAGGATGTGGAAATGATGATCAAAAGGGAGAAAAACAACCCGATCAATATGGACTTGATGACCCTCATGCGCCTGAGTTATTTGCGTGCAAATATAAAACTTACGAATATTTAAAACGAAAACCATTCCAAAATGATACAAATGAAACCCAAATTATACCTGAGTAAAGCGCTTTTTCACTTTGTTCAACCCGCTCAAATCAGATCCCCGCCCGGGCAAAAAGAAAAGACCAGGAAGCCATTACAACTTCCTGGTCGGGGAAAAAATCACACGAAAAGGAGAAAAATTTTTACTTATATGATTTGCGTATTTCTTCTTCGTAGCGCTGTTTCAGAATCTCTAACTTTTCCAGGCTTCGGTCCTGCTCATATATGCGTACCACATCCACAATGCCCTTCTTCCGGTAAAAGACCCCCAGGGCCGCATCAAAATTGTTGTCCACCAGGTTATTCTTGATGTTATGCGTATAGCGCTTAAAATCCTTCCATTCTACTTTTTCCGGGATCTCCACATAGCATTTGACCCGGTTGTTCATATCCCGGTAGATACCACTCTCCTGTTCCTCTTCCACAAGAAAGTTCTTGTTGATCTGTATCAGGCCTTCCTTTTCCATCTCCCGCTTCTTCATGAATTTTACCCCGTGCTGTTCAAAAAACTTCTGTAGCTGGGAAATATATTCAAAGCTGGATAGATATTTCAGACGGATGCAAGGATAGGTATAGGGTTTAAAATAAATGGTTCCCTCAGAGGCGTTAAAAGAATGGGGAAAACTTTTATGAATTGCGCGGGCAATGCGGGCCACCTCCTCAAATGTATACCCGTTATGAACCATTAAGAATAAGGACCGCGGGTTGGACTCATCCGGCAGGTTCTGGCCGTGATAACCGGGGAACGGATGCAGGCTTTCCAAAACCCATGACTGGGGCAGGATATGGTTGTCGATGGTTGCCAGTGTTTCCTGTTTCTTGATGTAACCGCAAACTTCGACCAGATGACGAGAGGGGGTCATAGGCAAAATTTTTTGTTAAGTTATTAAAATAATCCACCCATGTCAACTTACAGGCCATCCAAAAGAGGGGGGAGAAAAATAAAATTTAAATAGAAGGCGGGCCGCAGTAATCAAAAGTAGCATCATGGGCTGTCTTCCATACAAATTATCTTTAACCCGAATGGTTCACAAATCATTCTGACGCCACTGAAAAAGCCGGCCTGCATTCATAAACTTCACTTTATTCGTTTATGAATCCTGCAGGTTAAAAACACATCGTGTACAGGAATTATTAATTTTGCAGTTCCTGTTGTTCCAAGAGCAGACACCATGAAACGATCCGATATAGAGATCATGTCGCCGGCAGGCTCCTATGAGTCGTTGCAGGCAGCCATACAAGGCGGTGCCGCCTCGGTATATTTCGGGGTGGAGCAGTTAAACATGCGCAGCAAGTCCAGTTTCAACTTCACCCTGGATGATCTGGAGGCCATTGTGGGCATCTGCCGCAAGCATGGCATCCGCAGTTACCTGACGGTAAACACGGTACTCTACGACAATGAGCTGGACGATATGCGCCGCATCGTGGATGCTGCCAGCGAGCATGGCATCACGGCGATCATCGCCACCGACCTGGCGGCTATTCAATATGCCCGTTCCATCGGCATGGAAGTGCACATCTCCACCCAGCTTAACGTCACCAACCTGGAGAGTCTGCGTTTTTTTGCCGCTTATGCCGATGTGATGGTGCTGGCCCGTGAGCTGAACCTCAGCCAGGTGAAAGAGATCGCCGAAGCGATCCGCAAAGAAAGGATCACCGGGCCTTCCGGCAAGCCGGTTCAGTTGGAGTTGTTTGTCCATGGTGCCCTTTGCATGGCCATCTCCGGCAAATGTTACCTGAGCCTGCATGAGAAGAACCATTCTGCCAACCGCGGCAAATGTCTGCAGACCTGCCGAAAGTCTTACATCGTCACGGAGAAGCAAAGCGGCAATGAGCTGGAAGTGGACCATGAATACATCATGTCGCCCAAAGATCTGTCGACCATCCATTTTCTCAACAAGATCCTGGATGCAGGTGTTACCGTACTCAAGATCGAGGGTCGCGCCCGCTCACCCGAATATGTAAAAACCACCACCGAATGTTACCGCGAGGCTGTGGATGCCTGGTTCGACGGGACCTATAGCGGAGAAAAGATCAAGGACTGGCAGAGGCGCCTGGCTACGGTCTTTAACCGGGGTTTCTGGAATGGTTATTATCTGGGGCAAAGACTGGGAGAATGGAGCCACCGCTATGGATCACAGGCCACCAGGCGCAAGATCTTCGTGGGTCAGATCACCAATTACTACAAACGCATCCAGGTAGCCGAACTGTTGGCCGAAGCCAACACCATCGATGTGAACGATGAGATACTGATCCTCGGACCCACAACGGGCCTCATACAAACACATGTTCGGGAGATACGGGTCGGGGATCAGTCGGTTCAGACCTCTCCGCGTGGCATAAAGTGCTCCCTGCCGGTGGAGCAGACCGTCAGGCGATCCGACAAGCTATACAAGCTGGTGGATGCCACCCGGGTAAGTCAACAATAGCCCGGAGACTTATCATTCCTCATCCCAGGCCGACACGGTGCCTCCGAAAGAGGTGCGGATGTCGGTGGTGGCAGGCCGGCCAAAATAGCTGAAGTCCGATCCGGTATTGACCGAGGCTTCCAGCTCCTTCTCCACGGTCACCTCGCCTTTGCCGCCGGTGTTCATGCGGATGTCTACCCGCTGGCACACCAGGTCGGTGCCCGAGAGGATACCCCCGGTGTTGACAAAGGCCTCCAGCGAATCGGTGGATCCTTTTACCTGTACCTGCCCGCCCTGGTAGGCCTTCAGATCCAGGTGCCGGGCCTCTATGGCCAGCTGTACGTTGGATCCCATGGTCGACTGTATATCAAACCCCGGAGCGATAACAGGCTTGTCGAAGATCACCTCGGCATCGCCCAGGGCTTCAATGCCCTTCAGCTCCCCGTGGGTGATCTCTACGTACACCTCCGCATTGGAGGCAAAAAGCCTGGAAAGTTTTATCTTCAGCTCCCCATCCTCTATGGAGGTCCTGATCTTCTCCAGGCTCACACCCTTGGCTTCTATATGCACATGGGGCTCGCTGCCCGGTATCATGCGTACGTTCATCTTACCAAAGACCCGCACCCGTTCAAATTCACCGGGCTTGCGGTCGGCAATCTCCTGTCCCTGCGCCAGCAAGGGCCCAACCATTATCAGCAAAGCTAAAATCCATCGTTGATCCAATCGCATAAACAACTCCTGTTTTTTATTACAACAACTTGGTAACATTCTCCGATACCACATGGCCATCGAACAGATGCACGATCCGGCGGGCATATTCCGCATCCGACGGTGAGTGGGTCACCATCAGGATGGTGGTGCCCTCGTCGTTGAGCTCCTTCAGAAGATTCATCACCTCCTCACCATGAGCCGAATCAAGGTTACCCGTCGGCTCGTCGGCCAGTATCAGCCTCGGGTTGGCCACCAGAGCCCGGGCAACGGCAACACGCTGTTGCTGCCCGCCGGAGAGCTGCTGGGGGAAGTGCTTGCGCCGGTGCGACATCTTCATGCGATCCAGCACATCCTCCACCTTCTTCTTGCGCTCCGAGCCGGGTACCTTCATATACAACAACGGCAACTCCACATTCTCATATACGCTCAGCTCATCGATCAGGTTGAAGCTCTGAAAGACAAAACCGATGTTTCCCTTCCTCAGATTGGTGCGCCGCTTCTCCCTGAGCCGGGAAACCTCCTGATCCATGAAATACAGCTGTCCATCGGTTGGATTGTCCAATAAGCCCAGGATGTTCAGCAACGTGGATTTGCCGCATCCCGAAGGACCCATGATCGCGGTAAACTCGCCTTCCTCGATGGAAAGGTCCACCTTATTCAATGCAGTGGTTTCAATTTCGTCGGTCCTGAAAACCTTGACCAGCTGACTGGCCTGAACCATTTGTCCCATTTTGGTAAATTTTAGTATAGGTTAAAATTACTTAATTCCAGAATCATTTCAAAGTATTTATTCATATCGCAAGGTGCGTGCCGGATTCCTCGATGCTGGGGACAATGAGGGATACAAAACAATTGCCAGGGCCAGCAGAAGGATCAGCCGGATAAGCACCGCCAACACTCTTGGCGGCCAGCTGCCAACCCAATGGCCAACCCCACGATGTTCGTCAGGCTGTCAGTCCGGTTGTTGACAAGGTTGCGCAGCGCCGTCTTGAAATAGTTGGGTAGCATAAGGCCCGAAATTAATTTGTATTAATAGATACGACGCTAACTGCCATGATATAGTTACAACCAAACGGCAGATGAGAGAAAAAAAATTTGCAGGAAAGCGCATACAGGGGGAAAAAGAAAAGAGTTAACAGAGGGCAACCCGGCAAGAAAGGTTGGCCGGGGTGCCCTCATGCAAGTGGTCAGGAATGGAAATTATTCGAAAAGAAAATCAAAATCATCGCCGGGAGCCAGCTCCAGGGGTTCTTCATCGCCTTTGAATATCCTGGCCTTTTTCTCGCCCAGCAGTTGGATCTGTCCGCTCTCAACTACAAACATGCTGCCTTCCCGCAAGCCTACGGTATAGATGTAAGGGTTGACCACCAGGAACTCCTTGATGCGCATCTCACGGGTCTCTCCTGCATGGCCCTCAGGATGGGCATCCAGGTAATGGGGATTGATCTGGAAGCGCACCAGGTTTAAGGCATGGAAATTTTCCGGTTCGGTGATGGGCATGTCATTGGTGGTGCAGATGGTGGGACAGGCTACGTTGGATCCGGCGCTCCAGCCTATGTAAGGAGTGCCGTTCAATGCAACATGGCGCATCACCTCGATGAGCTTATCCTGTTGCAGCATCTTCAGCAGGTGAAAGGTATTACCCCCGCCTACCACGATGGCCTCAGCTTCCTCCACCGCCTTCCTCCTATCTGCATGGGCATACTTGTGAAGGGAATCCACCTTCACATCAAACTCATCAAATCGTTTCTGCACCTTGTCCCGGTATTCATCATAGGAAAAGCTGACGGCAGCATAAGGCACAAACAAGACCTTTTTAACCTCCCCGCCCAGAAAATCACGGATCTGACCGCGGGCATGTTCCAGATATCCTTCACCGGCATTGGTCGAATTGCTGATAAGTAAAAGTCTCATAAAAGAGTATTTTTAAGGTTTGGTTATTCCATTGAGAAGGATAAAAATAATAAATTCCCAACAAACATAGAAACCCAACGATATCTGCGGCGATTATAAAAAACTCCGGGTCGCCCTGCAGGATGAGAGCAACCCGGAAAAGAACGAGGGGTAATAATTTACTATACCTGTTGTATCAGAAGCTCAGCATGAAGCCTATTGTAAAGGGATGCAGCGCCGGTCCTTTGCCCGGTTCAAACAAGGGCGTGTCATAGTAGTTGGCAAAGAGCTTCAAAAAGCCATAACCCGCCCGCACGGTGTACCCATACCGGAAGGGTGAGAGGTAAAAGTCGCTGCGGTTTTTGTTTTTCTTGTTATCACCGTCCTTGTCATACTTCACCTTGGTATGCGAGCCGAGTTTCAGCCCCCCGATGATGCCGGCTCCCAAAAAGAACTTGTTGTTGTCCTTGCCGACTTGCACCTGATATTCCATGATCAGGGGAACCGTAATGTAGGTGGTGGTCAGCTTGGCCTTCTCCACATTATAATCCGGGTCTTCATAGGTGAGATCCGGCTGGATGCCGCCGTTGCTCTTTTCAATGGGCAGCTGATTGTCGAAGCGGTAATCGTTGAACTCCAGTCCCAACCCTGTGCCCACGCCAAAGCGCTCACCGATCAGGTTCAGGTCATACTCAATGAAGTTGATGTTCACATTCCATGATTTGCCGGTGTTCAGATCCATATACTGGTTTTCTTCGCTGAGGTTAAGGGAAAATTCGTTGTTCAGGTAATTGTTCAGGCCAATCTCAAAACCGGCCCAGTGGACATTGAAATCGTCACCCTCGTTGAAATCAAAATCAAAATCGGGTCCTTCGTCATCATCCCTGTCCTGATCCCATTCTCCATCATCAAAATCCCCTTCTTTTTCATCCTTGTCGCGCACCTCGATGTCGGTGCCCTTCTCATCTTCGGTGATCCGCACTTGCTTATTCTTAAACCGGAATTCCGTGGTATCCTTCTTGGGGCTGACGGTATCTTCCTGAATCAGCATGTCATGCTTTAACATGCTCTTGAGTGTCTCGTTTTCATTGGCGTGACCTGGTGCATATAAAGTTGCGGTAAAGGCCAGGATCATCCATAGGGCTAAATTTCTCATGGCATTTCGATTTATAAGTTTTCAGTGTTGTTGTACAATGGATTTGGAAGTACGACGAAGGGGGTCAGGGAAAAGTTACAGGCAGCCGGATCATTTATTCACTCTTGTGGAGAAGCTGAAGGATTCCGTTTTCAATGCCAGTCGCTGCAGTTCTCCTTTCTGGTTGTAATGCCGTTCCAGGGCGAGCTCCTTACCGGTGATATTGCTGATGCCTTTCAGGCCGGCACCTGCGACATCCCACAGGCTGAAATCATTGCGGTGCAAGGTGCTGGCCAGGGCATAATTAACCCGGCGGTTGAGGAACCGATCCAGCTTCTTATAGCTGTCGAAGGTGCCACCCTGTTCCCGGAACTCTTCCAGGGGCAACTCAGGTGTCCGGATGCCGGCATAGACCGGCCCCGCATCGAAGCTTATTCCATAGCGGGCCTCAAGCGGCTGCATAGTGGCTTCCTCCTCTGCCAGGACAGGCTTTGGAGGCACTGTATTCTGAACTTCCATATGCAGCTCAGGGGATATCCTGTTATAATCTATCTGATGGGTGATGATGTTGGGATCAGGCACTACCTGGTTTGCATCATCCGCTGCGGCCATGGATACTTGTTGTGCAGGACGCATGTGGCCTGCAGAAGGTAGCGGCGCCACGGCTGAATCAGGCGACGGGAAAAACAGGTACAACCCTGCCAGCACAAGCACGGAGGCGGCCATGGCTGCCCAGGGGTAAAGGGCTCGCAGCAGAGGCTTGCGCGAAGCCCCACCTTTCTTGAGACCCTCTTTCCCTTCAAAGGCAATGGCGCGATCAGGAGCCACCCGGGTTTTCTGATACAAGCCATAGGCATGCTGGCGTTCAGGGGAAGCCGCCACCAGCCGGTCAAACACCCGGGCCTGCTCATCGGTGAGCTCCCCTTCCAGCCTGGAGATACACAGCTCATCAAAATGCGAATAACCTGCATCATCCAGGGTCAG
The DNA here is from genome assembly GCA_018334675.1 of Bacteroidales bacterium. Lineage (GTDB taxonomy): Bacteria > Bacteroidota > Bacteroidia > Bacteroidales > UBA12077 > JAGXLC01. The sequence goes on from JAGXLL010000018.1 coordinate 18,703, forward strand.
CTGTTTTTTCAGCCCCTCTTTGTCGGGAAAAGCCTCAGCGGCAGGTACAAGACGGGTCTGCTCCAGATCCATCAGCTCCTGCTCCAGATCAGGATGATCCCGGAGGAAACGCTTCATCTGCTGCTCCCTGTCCTGCGACAACCGCCCCTCCAGGTAGTCGATCACATACATCTCGTAATTATTCCTGTCGATCCTTTCCATCATTTCACCTCATAAAACGGTTTCCAGACTGCCTATGAATTTTTTCACCGACAGCCTCGCCCGATAAATATATACCTTCACCTGCGATTCACTCAAACCCGTGATCTCGCCAATCTCATCGTAGGCATACCCTTCATAATCCCTCAACAGCAAAACAGAACGCTGTTTTTCCGGGAGTCGTTTCAGAGCCTGTTCCAGCACTTCACTCAGCCCCTTGTAGGCATGGTGATAGGAATGCTGATCACAGTCCATCTCTTCCAGGGGTTTCGTCCTTCTGTCCTTGCGTATGGCATCAATCATGGTATGATAGGCAGTGGAAAAAAGATAGGAACGGGCCTTCTCAAAGGATATACCTCCCGCTTTTACCCACAGCTTCTCGAAGGTATCCTGAACAATGTCGCGCGCCTGCTCTTCATCCCGTATGTTTTTCAGGATGAACCGGTACACATTGTCCGAATGCTCATCTACGCATTTGTTGAACTCCTCTGTGGTCATACCATGAATTCATGTTCGACAAATAGGACGCTCGAACCATGGCAAAAGTTACAGGGCGCAGGAAAAAAGTTGAACGTTCAATTAAACCTGCTCCTCTGCTCCTGCTACTGCCACTGCCACTACTCCTCCAACTGCCACTTGCTATTGTCTAAATAAAACATGAACGTTTTCCAGAATCCTGAAACAAGAAACTTTTCCATGGAAATTGAAAGATATTTCATACTTTAACATTAGTGTGATATATTTGCAGAGAATAATTTGCAGTGAAAACATGAGTGGGGAAGCAGATGCCTAAGGACCTGAAAACGAGCATTGATTTTTTTCAAGCTTATCGCACCTTATTGAAAAAGCCCGTCAGGGATACCATCCGGGACACGATCAATGATCCGCGGGATACGGTGCCTCAGGATACGTTGCCTCAGGATACGCTGTCGCAGGATACGTTGTCCCAGGACACACCGGCCCGCGATACCATCTCCCCGGATACCCTGGGCACAGAACAATTATCCCTTCCTGATACAGCCACCACGCAGCCGGCGATCGATTCCCTTCAACAAGAAAAGGCCGGTACAGCTGCTGAAGACACTGTTTCGCAGACTCCGCAGCCCGTCCAGCCGCAACCCGCTGCCACCCGTCAGACACCTCCGGCCCGGGCAGTGGAAACGGAGCAGGAAGACCCTGTGGCCACGATGCATGACATCCTGGGTGTCACCGAGCTGCCCATTGAGGCAAGACTTAAAAACGATCCCGCCTATCAAAACTTTCTGTATAACATACCGCACGTTAAGCCACAGGATTCACTAAAAGTACAGGAGATCTATCAACCCACCGCAGAAACTCCGCAACAACTCACGGAAAAACAAGTTGAGCCCCAAAAGGAGATCCATGTCCAAAATACGCGGACAGATGGCTATGACTGGGTTGCTTTTATCCTGTTGGCATCCTTGCTGTTGATCGGATGGACACGGGTTTTTTATAAAAGATATTTCATCTCCCTGATAAAAAGTTTTCACTTTTATAATTACGCCTCCTCCCTTTTCTTTGGGAAAAATTCCCTTACCCAGCGGGCTTCGGTATTTCTGAACCTGAACTTTTTTATCATCACCGGCTTGCTGGCCTTCCAGGCGATTCAACACACTTCGCTCAGCTTCAGCGCATTGAAACCGGTTCACCTGTGGCTGGCTTTCATGGCATTCTTCATGGCCTGGTATGCCTGGAATTTCCTGATGTCCCGCTTTATTGGCTTTGTCTTCCTCCGGCAGCGGACTTTCAGTGTATACCTGCACAACTACAACCTGTACCGAAAAATAGCCGGGGTCGTTCTTTTTCCCATTGCAACGATCATACAGTTCATTCAGGAGGAGTACAGAGAGGCATTTCTAATGGCCGGGGGAATTCTTTTTGGCCTTATATTTTTAGTTCACATTATCAGAGGATTACAAGTTTTCCTAAAAGAAAATGTTTCAATATTCTTTTTGTTTTTGTATCTTTGTGCTCTCGAATTTTTACCTATAATTTTGGTTTTCGAAGTATTTATCAGGCAATTATCATCTTAAAGCCTCATTCCACCAATCCGGTAATCCTAAATTGTGTCATATACGATGAAAGTCAAGAAAATCTTAGTCTCCCAGCCGAAACCGGAAAACGGTAAATCCCCTTTCTTTGACCTGGCAGAAAAATACGATTTGAAGGTCGATTTTCATCCGTTCATCCATGTGGAAGGTATTGCTTCCAGGGAGTTCAGGAAATCCAGGATCAGCATCCTCGACCACACGGCCATCATCTTCAAGAGCCGCAAGGCCATTGATCATTTCTTCAGGATCGCCGAAGAACTGCGGGTAAGCGTGCCGGATTCGATGAAGTATTTCTGCACGAGCGAAGCCACGGCTTTTTATCTGCAGAAATATATTGTATACAGAAAAAGGAAAATATTTTACGGCAACGGGAACTTCAACGACTTGATGGAAATCATCAAGAAACATAAGAAGGAAAAATTTCTGGTGCCCTTGTCCGATAGCCACAAGGAAGAAATACCCAGGAAGCTGGACCGCAACAAGATCACTTATACCAAGGCGGTTTTTTACCGTACGGTCTGTTCGGATCTCTCGGACCTGCAGGATGTCAACTACGACATGCTGGTGTTTTACAGTCCCTCCGGCATCAAATCGCTGTTGGAAAACTTCCCTGAATTCACGCAAAACCACACCCGTATTGCGGCTTTTGGGAACAAGACCATCAAGGCGGTCAAGGATGCCGGGCTGCGCATCGACCTGAAGGCTCCCACATCCAGGGCGCCATCGATGACAATGGCCATTGAACAGTTCATCAACAACGGAGATGGAAAGTAAAACAAGCCAAAAGAATTCAAAAGGTTACCCAAGGCGGTAACCTTTTTTTATATTGCCGGGCCTGTCATCAATGATTCACCCATGAGCAAATTCCCCAAGCAGGAACGTCTGAACAGCCGCAAGCGCATAGGCTTCCTGGTCACCCAGGGCCACTCCCTCTATGCCTACCCTTTCCGGATCCTTTGGTGCCTGAGCGATTCTCCTTACGGGCCATTCCATCTGGAGGCCGCCTTCAGCGTTCCCAAACGCAAACATAAAAAAGCCACCGGGCGAAACCGCATCAAACGCAAGATGAGGGAAGCTTTCCGCCTGAACAAGGAGGCCTTCCGGGGGAATTGCAGCGGCCGCATACAAACCCTCTCCCTGCTGGTGGTCTATACTCCCAAAAAAGAGCTGGATTACCACACCATGGAGAAAGGAATGCAGGAAGCCTTCCGGCTCCTGGAAAATCAGCTGCCGGCTCAAACACAATAGCCTTCCCGGTTGTTTTTATGGTAAATAGCTTGTATTTTTGCCGGCGATGACAATAAAGGCCATCATGAACGGTTATCTGTATTAAAACGACAAAAGGACAATAAGATGAAGTATTTAGCGAAATCAAAAAAATGGATCATCGGTGCGGTGTTGCTGGGTGCTGTGCTGATGGTAGGGTTCAGCAACCGGGACGATTTCAAGATCTCCAAGAGCCTCGACATCTATTACTCCCTCTTCCGGGAGCTCAACATTTTTTATGTGGACGACATCAATCCCGAAAAGCTGGTAGAAACCAGCATAGAATCGATGCTTGAGAGCCTCGATCCCTATACCAAATACATCCCTGAAAAGGAGATGGACGATTTCAAGTTCATGACCACGGGCAACTACGGCGGTATCGGTGCCCTGATCCGCAAGGAAGGGGATTACGCCATCATCTCCCAGCCCTATAAGGATTTTCCGGCCGACAAGGCAGGGCTGCGGACGGGTGATGTGATCCGCAAGATCAACGGGGAGTCGATCAAGGGCTGGGAACTGGAGAAAGTCAGCGACAAGCTCAAAGGCATCCCCCAGACCGAGGTCACCATCACCATCAAACGCCTGGGAAGAGAAGCGCCTTTCGAAAAGCAGGTGGTTCGAGAGGACCTGCACATCAACAGCGTGCCCTATTACGGCATGACCGATAAAGAGAAGGGTGTCGGGTATATCAGGCTGACCAAGTTCACGCAGGGATCGGGCCAGGAAGTACGCGCTGCTGTTAGCGAGCTTAAAAAGAACAACGCGATGAACGCCGTGGTGCTCGACTTGCGGAGCAATCCCGGCGGGTTGCTCATGGAGGCGGTGAACGTAGCCAACATATTCATCCCGAAGGGACAGGAGATCGTCAGCACCAAGGGCCGCGTGGAAAAGTGGAACCAGTCCTACCACACCGAGAACCAACCGCTGGACACCACCATCCGCCTGACGGTGCTGGTCAACCGTGCTTCAGCTTCCGCATCGGAGATCGTGGCCGGTGCCGTGCAGGACCTTGACCGCGGGGTGGTCATCGGTCGCCGCACCTTCGGCAAAGGACTGGTACAGGCTACCCGTCCGCTGAACTACAACTCTAAGCTGAAAGTCACCACCGCCAAATATTACATTCCCAGCGGCCGGTGTATACAGGCCAAGGATTTCTCCAACCGCAACGAGGACGGCAGTGTGGGTGAGATACCCGATTCCCTGATACAGGAGTTCACTACCGATAAGGGCCGTAAGGTATACGACGGGGGCGGCATTCGACCCGACGTAGAAGTGAAGCAGGGTGACCTCAGCAAGATCGAGATCAGCCTGCTGACCAAAAACCTGATCTTTGATTTCGCCACCCAATATGCCCTGACCCACGACACCATACCCCCGGTGGACCAATGGGAGGTGGACAACGACATCTACCAGGCCTTTACCGGTTTTCTCGAAGACAAAGAATGGGACTACACCACCGAGAGCGAGGAGAAACTCAACAAGCTCATCGAGACAGCCCGGGAGGAGCAATATTATGAACGGGCTGCAGGAACCCTGGAAGAGCTGCAGGAAAAACTCTCCCACGACAAGCAGAAGGACCTGCAGCGCTTCAAACCCGCTATACAGGAACGCCTGGAACAGGAGATCGCCGGAAGATACTACTATCAGAAGGGACAGATCCGCGCCGGCCTGGAAGAGGACAACCAGCTGAAAAAAGCAGTGGACGTCACTTCCGATACCTCCCTTTATCCCACCATCCTATCCGGGGCTTACCAGCGCGACAATGTGAAGAATGTGAAAGAATAACAAAACAACGGTGCTGTGAAAAAATAGCGCTGCGCGCCTTTATGGACGCCTGGCGCTATTTTTTTTGCCTTCGTTCCACGTGGAACAACCTCCTGCAACACCCATCAACCTGATCAACCCACCCACGGGTCGGGCCCTGTCTTCATCCACAACTTCAACACAAACCGGCCGGTGAAACCGTCCCGGCTCCTGTCGGCAGAATGACCCGAAAGTTTGTGTCAGGGAAATCGATGGTCAAAACGCTATGAATCTGTGCATAAAGATTTTTTATTTGAAGTAACTCATTCAATATAACCTCCCCGGGCAAAACAAAACACCCCGTGGGATTGGACTAAAACATCCAATCCGGGACACACTCCTCCCATCCCCCAAAACAACATGCTGCGGGCAACGGGCAGGAACTCTGAAAAGGTGGTAGAAAAGCGTTCACCCGTGAAAATGCTCCCAGATTACGCTGGCCTTAGCGGGGCCTACGTCGCGGGCAAGGGTGGTGCGGTCAAGCTTGCGCACCTCGGCCACCGAGCCGTACTTCTCCAGCAGGATCTGGGCGGTGCGGGGACCGATGCCTTCGATCCCTTCCAGCTCGGTGGAAGTAAAATCCTGGCTGCGTTTCTGACGGTGAAACTGTATGCCGAACCGGTGGGCTTCATCGCGCAGGTGCTGGATCGTCTTCAGGCTCGAAGATTTCTTGTCCAGGTACAACGGCACGGGATCCCCGGGAAAATAGATCTCCTCCAGCCGCTTGGCAATGCCGATGACCACCACCTGGTCCTGTATGCCCAGCTCCTGCATGCTGCTGCGGGCAGCCGAAAGCTGGCCCTTGCCGCCATCGATCACCACCAGCTGGGGAAGCTCATCGCCGTTGTTCAGCAACCGCCGGTAGCGGCGAAAAACAACCTCTTTCATTGAGGCATAGTCATCGGGACCCCTCACGCTCCGGATATTGAAATGCCGGTACTCCTTGCGGGATGGTTTGCCGTTGCGGAACACCACACAGGCAGCCACCGGATGCTGCCCCTGGATATTGGAGTTGTCGAAGCACTCGATATGCCGGGGCAGACGATCCATGCGCAGGTCTTTCTGTAGCTGCTCCAGCTCGCGGTTGCGGGAAAATTTGGCCTGGATCTTCTCGTTGCGTTTCTCCTTCTCGTAGTGGTAATACTTCAGGTTCCGCTCGGAGAGCTCCAGCAGCTTCTTCTTGTCGCCTTTTTTAGGAACAGTGATCCGCAGCCCTTCCATGGGATAATCGATCCCAAAGGGCACCACCAATTCGTTGGAGTGACTCTCCAGGCGCTGACGGATGTCGGTGATCACCATCGGCAAAAGGTCGGCCGGTTCTTCATCCAGCTTGCGTTTCATCTCTACGGTATGCGACTGCACGATGCGGCCCGCCACCACCTTCAGGTAATTGACATAGACCTGCCGGCCTTTCTCGAGGACCGAAAAGACATCGACGTTGTGGATGCGGGTGTTGACCACTGTGGACCGGCTCTTGTATTTCTCCAGCAGCTGAATCTTCTCTTTGATCGACTGGGCCTCCTCAAACTGATGCGCCCCGGCATAATCATCCATCATCCCCCGCATGTAGTCGATCACCTCCTGGATATCACCCTTGAGGATGCGCTTGATATGCCCGATGGAACGGTTGTACGCTTCCTCCGACTGCATGCCGATGCAGGGTGCCTTGCAGTTGCCAATATGATATTCGAGGCATTCTTTGAACCGGCCATTTTGAATGTTCTCCGGGGTGAGGTTATAGGTACAGGTGCGCAGGGGATATATTCTGCGGACCAGATCCAGCAAAACGCGCACCATGTTGGCCGAAGTATAAGGACCAAAATAGAGCGAGCCGTCTTTCACCACGTTGCGGGTCGAAAACACCCGGGGAAAGGGCTCATTCCTGATGCATATCCAGGGAAAAGTCTTGTCGTCCTTGAGCTGAACATTATACCGCGGCTGATATTTCTTGATCAGGTTGTTCTCCAGCAACAGGGCATCCGACTCCGATTCCACCACGATGAACTGGATATCGGCAATGCGCGAGACCAGCATCGCCAGGCGGTGGCTTTCATGCCGACCCTTGTTGAAGTAGCTGGCCACCCTTTTCTTCAGGTTCTTGGCTTTGCCCACATAGATCACCTGCCCCTGGCTGTCGTAGAACTGATAAACACCGGGTTTACCAGGCAGGGTGGAGACTTTCTCAGGTGGTTGGTTGTTGGTTTGCCCCATAGCGGTAATCCTAAACACAATCAGGGCCGGACGGGTGGGTTCCACGTGGAACGATCACGGGAACCCGGCCCCTGGCCGCTCATTCGCCGGCAAAAAGGCCGGTATGTTCAAAGCGGGTGACATCAAACAAACCTTTGTCGGTGATCTTCAGCTCCGGGATAACCGGCAGGGCCATGAAAGAAAGGGTCATGAAAGGCGCTTCCAGCGTGCACCCCAGTTTTCGGGCCAACCCCGAAAGTTCCTGATACCGCCTGGCCACTTCCTCGCCGGGTTGGTGCGTCATCAAGCCGGCTATCTCCAAGGGCAGTCCTTCAGCCTTCTCACCATCCCACACCACGATGCCGCCCTTTTGCCGGATGAGCTGATTGAGCGCCTCCTGCAAGCTTTGGTCGTCGGCTCCCACGGCCATCAAATTGTGGCTGTCATGGGCGATGCTGGTGGCCAGGGCCCCCTTGTTCAAGCCAAAATTCCGGATAAAAGCCACGGCAGGCTGCTGAGGCTGATACCGGTTCACCACCGCAATCTTCAACATATCCTTTTCGGTATCCGCTTCCAGGTAGCCTGCTCTTGGAGTTACTTTCTCCACCGACGAGGAGGTATAGAGCTCATTGTCCTGTGCATGAATAACCCGGATCTTATCTCCCCGGGCAGGTACCCTGAAATCATCGGCCGACAACTCCCGGGCGTTCATCACGTTGGGATGGTCTTCCGACAGGGGTTCATAAAGCGTCCTTTCATGCTCGGAGTCGTAGACCTGCTGTCCACCGATGTAAACGCCCAGCATAGTAAATTTCCGTGGATCATCTACCAGGATGAAGTCGGCCGGGTCGCCTTCCCGCAGCAAGCCCACTTCCAGGTCATAATGTTTTACCGGATTCCACGTAGCAGCGATCAGCAAATTGAAAAAATCCAGACCGCGTTCCTGTCCCATCCGAATAAGCTTGTCGATGTGTCCGTCTATCAGGTCATCGGGATGGCGGTCGTCCGAACACAGCATCACCTGCTCGGGATATTCATCAATAAGGGGGTATAAGGCATCAAAATCCCGGGCGGCGCTTCCTTCCCGGATCTGTATGGTCATCCCCGCCCGGATCTTTTCCCGGGCTTCCTCATAATCATGACATTCATGGTCGGTGGTGATGCCTGCCGAGGCGTATTTCTTCAGGTCTTCTCCCCGTACCCCGGGCGCATGACCGTCGATGGGCTTGTTGACCTGGTGGGCCAGGGAAATTTTACGCATCACCTCTTCGTCCTGGTGGACCACACCGGGAAAATTCATCATCTCGGCCAGGTATTTGAAACGGGCCTCATGGAGCAGCTCTCCCACTATATTGCTGTCCAGCACGGCGCCCGCCGTCTCAAAGGGAGTGGCGGGTACACAGGAGGGCACTCCGAAATAAAACTTGACGGGCGAGCGGTTTCCGTCGCGCACCATAAACTCGATGCCTTTGCGTCCCAAAACATTGGCGATCTCATGGGGGTCGGATACCGTGGCCACGGTACCATGCTTCATGGCAATACGTGAGAACTGCTGGGGCGAGAGCATGCTGCTCTCAATATGAATGTGGCTGTCGACCAGTCCGGGCAGAATATAAATGTCATCAACCGGCTTGTCAATGGTCTCAATTTTTTTGATGCGTCCCTCCCGGATCAGGATCCGCGAAGGCACGAAAGAACGGGTAGGGACATCCGCCAGATATCCCTGAACGGTTTTTGTCTTCATAGGCAGGTTTATTGATGTTCCACGTGGAACACTAACGTCCGAAATAGATCAGCAGCACGCTGATATCGGAGGGCGATACGCCGCTGATGCGGGAAGCCTGTCCGATGGTGCGGGGCCGGATCTTATTGAGTTTTTGACGGGCCTCAAACGAGAGGCTCTGTACTTTGTCGTAGTTGAAATCCTCTTTGATCTGCACGTGTTCGAGCCGGTTCAGCTTGCCGGCGATCTCCTTCTCCCGGTTGATGTATCCGCTGTATTTGATCAGTATCTCAACAGCTTCCATGATCTCTTCTTTCCGGTTGGGAAGATGATCGTACAATTTTCTCAGATCGGGAACATATTGGATCAGCTGATAGATGTCCACCTGTGGCCTCAGCAGGATGTCCACCAACTTGCGTTTTTGCCGAATCTCAGAAGTATCCAGATCACCGAGCAACGGGTTGATCTCATCGGGGGATGTGCTGTAATTTTTTATGAAATGGATGATGTGATCGCGGTGGCCAATCTTTTCCCGTAGCAATCCGTAGCGGTACCCACTGGCCAACCCGATCTTGTAGCTCATCTCGGTCAGCCGGATATCGGCATTGTCCTGGCGCAGCATCAGCCGGTATTCGGCACGGGAGGTGAACATCCGGTAGGGCTCGTCAACGCCTTTGGTGATCAGATCATCGATTAGCACGCCAATATAGGCCTGATCGCGGCCAAGGATGAATTCGTGATCGTCTTTCACCTTCTGGTGGGCATTGATACCGGCGATGATGCCCTGGGCCCCCGCTTCTTCATAACCGGTGGTCCCGTTGACCTGACCGGCGAAAAAAAGATTGCGGACCTTCCTGGTCTCCAGGGTATACTCCAGCTGGGTAGGCGAAAAGAAATCGTATTCAATGGCATAGCCGGGCCGGAAGATGCGGGCATTCTCAAAGCCCGGGAGGTTGCGGATGCCTTCATATTGCACTTCCCATGGCAGGGAAGAAGAAAACCCGTTCAAATAACACTCCACGGTATTCGCTCCTTCCGGTTCGAGGAAAAGCTGATGGGAGTCCTTGTCGGCAAAGGTAACGACCTTGTCTTCGATGCTCGGGCAGTAACGCGGTCCGATGCTGTTGATGGTGCCATTGAACATGGGCGATTGCCCGAAACCTTTTTCCAGGATGCCGTGCACCTGCCGGTCGGTAAAAGTGATGTAACAGCTTCGTTCCTCGGCCAGGAGTCCTTCCTGCGGCAGGAAAGAGAACTGCTTGGGATTGCTGTCCCCGGGCTGCTCCTGTAGCCGGGAATAATCGATGGTTCTTCCGTCGATCCGTGCCGGGGTGCCGGTCTTCATGCGCCCGGTCTCGAAGCCATGGTCGAGGATCTGAGCGGAAAGACTGTTGGCAGGTGCTTCGCCAGCCCTTCCCCCTTCCACTTTCCGGTTACCGATGTGCATCAGCCCGTTCAGGAAGGTGCCGGCCGTGAGGATGACCATCTTTCCATGGAAAGGTATGCCCAGCTTGGTCTGAACGCCATAAACGGTATGGTTTTGGATCAGCAGTTGTTCTACTTGATCCTGCCAGAAATCCAGGTTGGGTAGGCCCTCCAGCTTTTCCCGCCATTTGCGGGAAAATTTCATTCGGTCGCATTGGGCCCGCGGACTCCACATGGCGGGTCCCTTCGACTTATTGAGCATCCGGAACTGTATCATGCTCTCGTCCGTAACGATCCCACTGTATCCGCCAAGGGCATCCAGCTCCCTCACGATCTGACCCTTGGCGATACCTCCCATGGCAGGATTGCAGGACATTTGCGCAATCTTGGTCATGTCCATAGTGATCAGCAGCACCCTCGAGCCAAGATTGGCTGCGGCGGCAGCGGCTTCACTTCCGGCATGACCAGCTCCTACTACAATAACATCATATTGCGGATTCATAATCAGTCTTTATTGACAACGACACCATCCTGGGTGGTTTGTTCATACCACCGGGCAAAGTTAATATATTAACGTGAAAAAAGGGAGGTTGTGTATTATAAATAAGCCTAACGGAAATGCTGGCGGTAGTAATCGATGTATTTGTCCTCCAGGGAATGCATGAATTCCTTCTCCTCTTCGGTTTGATCCCGGTAACCGATCAGGTGAAGCAATCCGTGAATGGTTACCCTCAACAGCTCATCTTCAAAGTCGGCCTCATACCAGCGGGCGTTCTCCTGAACCTTGTCCAGGCTGATGAAGACATCTCCCTCCACTTCCATCGACGGTCCGTAATGGAAAGCAATTACATCGGTGTAATAATCGTGGTTGAGGTATTTGCGGTTCAACTCCAGGATCTCATCATTGTTGGTGAATATGATGTTGATATCTCCCGGCTGCTCTTTCTCCTGATCTAAAACGGCGTGGGCTAAACGGGTAAGGTGATTGTCATTGGGGCGTTCAAAAGCAGAATAATTGTGGTGAATCAGAACGCCCATGATTCTAAAGATTGAAACTCATCTGAACCAGCTTGCCGTCCTTGAAAAATTCCACCTTATCGGCCAGGTGCTGCATCAGATAGATGCCCCTGCCGTGAATATTCTCTATGTTCTCGGGTTTGGTGGGATCAGGCAGATGGGTGTAGTCGAATCCTTCCCCTTCATCTTCAACCAGGATCCTGATGCTGTCCTGGTCCATCTGAAAACTTAAAAAGACTTTCTTGTTCACATCTTCCTTGTTGCCATGTACAATGGAATTGTTCACGGCTTCTACGGTGGCTATCAAAACCTTTCCATAGATGTCGCTATGGATCTCATTCTCCTCAGAAAACTCATCCACAAACTTTTCAACTTCATTGATGTTATCTATTTGGGATATGATGTTAAGACGCTTCTCCATAGAATGAAGGGATTATATAAAAAGTTTATACTGTAAAAATAATGATTTGTTACAAATTTCCTGAACAAAATTAAACATTTAAGATATTCCACCATCTATTTGAGCCATTCTTCCGGGTTCAGCTTCTGATTCTCATGGTATATCTCCAGGTGCAGTACATTTTCGCTGTTGCTCTGATCGGTGAAGACCTGTCCGATCACTTGACCCCGTTGAATGCGCTGGCCGGGTTGTACATCTACATCGATCAGGTTGGAATAGACCGACAGATAATTGCCATGGCGTATGATCACCGTGAGGTTGGCTCCGGGGATGGCTACCACCTTTCGGGCAACCCCTTCAAATATGCACCTCACCGATGAATTCTGCATGGTGCTGATGTCAATGCCATTGTTGTTGAGCTTAATGCCCTTCAGCACAGGATGGCTGTTTTCCCCGAATTGCCGGGTAACGATGCCGTTGCTGATGGGCCAGGGCAGCTCTCCCTTCTGTTGCTCAAAGGAGGTGGAGATTCTCTTCTGATCGGCGGAAAGGTTACGCCAGCGGTTGGTTTTGCGCCGTTCTTCTTCAATGATCTTTTGGATCTCATCCTCAAGCTGTGCTATTATATTCTTTTTCTGTGTAATATCTTTACGCAGTTGTTCCTCTTTTTGTTTCAGGTCCCGGATCTGTTCCCGGACCTGCCGCGTTTCATACTTCAGCTTATACCTCTCTGACGTCTTCTGGCTGAGAATCGACTCTTTCTGATCCCTTAAGTTCTCGTATTCCTTGATCTTGTACCTCAGCTTCTCGGCCTTGGCTTTGATCTTGGTAGCCTGATTGCGGCGGTATTTGGCATATTGATGCAAATATTTATACCGTTTGTAGGCCTGGTTGAACGACTCCGCACTCAGTATAAACATCAGCCGGTTGAAGCCTTTGTGGTGCTTATAGGCGGCAAGGATGATCTGTGCATACTGCTCCTTAAGCACCTCCAAATCCTCCTCCAGCTTTTTAACGGCTTCCCGGTTTACTTCAATCTCGTTATCCAGGTTGCTGATCTGATTGTTCAGATTAGTGATCAGGTCATTGCGAAGCTCAATCCTTTTTTGCAGTATATATAGCTCATTGAGTGTCGATTTTCTGGATGCCTGGGTTTCATCCAGGATATCATTGGCCACCCGTATCTCCTTCTGGTTGCGTTCGATCTTTTGCCGCAATTCACTTTTGCTTTGCCCCAGCAGGGAGAATGCCACAAATATGAAAGCAAAGGTAAAGGTAAACCGCAACAGATTCTTCATAATCAGTAACTGAGTATTTTATAAGAAGACGGAATATCCAGATCCATATTCACGGATCCGCCCCGATCGAACTGACTCATCTTTAGCTTCAAGGTATTGTTATATTGATTGTTATCTGATCTTATTTCAACTTCTTTGGGAAGCCATCCCCGTTCATCCTGCTCATAAGAGAGGAAATGAACCTTGAGTTTTTTGGCCCGGTTTGGCTTATAAAAAACGAGGTAGGAAGGCTTGATGATATCGTTATAGATCCAACCGTAAAAGCTCATGTTTTCCGATCCGTCCGGGGCGCGGTAGGTACCCAGATACGTTTCATTTTTAATGGTATCTCTTGTATTGGCCGGTTCTGGGAGAGAACGAACCTGGTATCCGGCGGGTACATTGCCGGTAAAGACGGTTTGCAGGACTTCATAATCAAAATCCATCGGGAGCATACCGGAGAAGTTGCTGTAATTGGTATAATGCACGGATTTATTCCTGCGGTCGACCATGGTGATGCTGTCTTGGGTATAAAGTATTCGGCTAACCTCTATGCCCAGGGGAGCGCGTAAGGAAAGCAATATAGCGCTGTCGCGCTTCAGCTTAACGGCAGCTTTCAGCCGGGTGCTGTTACCGGGTATCTGGTATTGTATGCGGATATTGTGAATGGTAAATGGGGAGATGTGGCTGTTGCGGTTCAAAGCGAAGGAATATCGTTTATCCGGGGCTTCCGGGATGCGTCCGGCGCGTCCGGCAAGCCTTCTTTGAGGTCCGCATTGGGTCAGAAGGATCAGCAAACCTGCAAGTATGATGAATCTATTCTTGATCTGCATCAGGCGGCATTTGTTGATGGCTGATCTTATATTCAATCTTGTCCGAGCGGTTTCCCAGGCTCCGGCTTTTCTTCCATTGCTTGACGGCCTGGTTGACATGGCCGGTCTTGAAAAGAATGTCCCCAAAATGTTCAACGATATCAGCGTCGTCATACCCCCCATTTCTTATGGCTTTGTCTATGTATTTGCGCGCTTTGTTATACTTACCCTGCTTATAGAGGATCCAGGCGTAAGTATCCAGGTAAATGGCATTTTCTGGTTCCTGCTCAATGACTTTTTTACTGTAACGCCGCGCTTTATCCAGTTGTTCACCCCTAACGGAAAGATAATAACTGTAGTTGTTAAGCACCAGGGTATTATCCGGATCCATGCCCAGCACCTTCTCGAAATATTTCCATGCCTCCTGATAATTGTTCGTATTATAATTTGCTTCCGCCAGCTGGGTATAGAACTGGATCTTCACCTGCCGGTCGCTGCCCAGATGGTTCTCTCCTTCTTCAAGGAGGGAGCGGGCGGTATCGGCTTTATTGATCTGAAGGGCCCCAATGCTGGTTAAGAGATAGAGACGGGGCTTACGGGGATAGGCATCAATGGCTTTGAGCCCATACCGGAACATATTGCTGAACTGTGATGTGAGGCTGTATACCGACAGCAGTTGATCCCAATAGATGTATTTGCCGTTTTGTCCTTGGGCAAGGGTCTTCAAATGGTCTATCGACTTTTTGTATTCGTTCTGCTTCAGGTAATAATCGGCGTACATGGCATGGATCTCAGCTTTGCCGGGATGATATTTGTTCATTGAATCCAGGGCGGCATGGACCTCATATTGATACCGGTTGAGCCTTTTGTTGTCGCTGAGAAAATTCATCACCATAAGCATCTTATCCCGGAAATCCACGTTGGAATTGGGGATAACTTGTTTGTTCAGGATATCCAGCGCCTTCCCGTATTTCTCCTGCTGGTTGTAATACTTCACCATGGAGAGCTGCCCCAGGTTGTTGGTACTGTCGATGGCGAAAAGCTTGTCGTACATCTTACCGGCTTTGTCGTACTCCTTGAAGGTAGCATAGAGCTCGGCCAGCATCCCGTAGTACCTGGCCTCATCAGGAAAATGCTCAATCAATTCTTTCACCTGCCCGACGGCCTTCTCCTTCTCTCCAAGTTTGGTGTAGATCATCTTCTTGAGGATCGCGATCTGCTCATTAAACCCCATCCGTGTTTCGATCTTATTGTAATACACCAGGGCTTCCCTGTATTTTTCATTTTTCTGGTACAATTGAGCCAGCCGGAAGAGGATATCCATATCCTCGATGGTCTTGTTTTGGACGAGAAACTGATACTGAGTCAGGGCACTGTCGAGGGTGTTGCTCTGAAGATGCAGGTTGGCCAGGTGAAGCCGGTACCATTTGTTACCGGGCGCATACTGTACAGCCTTTTGGGCGTTTTTGACGGCTTCGTCCGACTCATTGATCTGACTGGCGATCAATGACATCTGGTAATAGGGATCAGCGGCATGGGGACGAAGATCCGCACATTGTTGAAAAAGCTCCAGGGCATCACTGTTCTGCCCAAGAAGGCGCAGCTTGGTGGCTTCTACGAACTTAAACTGATATTCGATCTGTTGATCCGCTGACAATTCTTTTAATGCCGTATCAACTTCTATCTTCTCCTTCTCCCCATCCTTTCTTGTGGTCTCCTTCATACTTGAACAACCGACAAACAAAAGCATGAATGCAGCAATCAAGAATACTACCGACCGACTTCGGTGATGATCCTTCATAATAAACCTCATAATATCCTTTACACGTGGGTATCAGTTCTTGCAATGCCTGGTGCCATCGCTTGTGATCTGATGCCTCTGATTACAATTTAATGTTGGTATAATCACCCACACTCAGGTCCGTGGGGTTGCCTTCAATGTTGACATGGTTGCCTACCATAGAATTCTCTGCGTTTACGCCCTTCAGGACCGCCTCGGACTGAATGATGGAGTTATTTATTAACGCATTATCGATCTTGGTATTATTTCCGATGGATACATACGGACCGATCACTGAATCCTTAATGGTAACACCGTCTCCAATGTAACAGGGTTCCAGAATGACGCTGTTTTCTACACGGGCCGACTCGGATCGCAGATCGTCCTTTTTTATGTATTTCAGTATCTCCTGGTTGGTGGCCACGGTGGCATTCTTGTTCCCGCAGTCATACCATTCGTCGACCACGGAGGTGGTGAATCGATTCCCTTTACTCCGCAGGTTCTCCAGGGCGTCGGTAAGCTGATATTCGCCGTTGCCCATAATATTGTTGTCCATCAGGTAATCGATCTCACTTTTCAGATCGGCCCCTTCGCGAAAATAATACACACCTATGATGGCTTCATCGGAGACAAAAGAGGAAGGTTTCTCATAAAACCCGTCGACGAATCCACCGCCATCTTTCTTCACCACACCAAAGGAACTGGGATCGTCCACGCGTTTGGTCCATATAATACCATCGGAGGAGGTATCCAGCTTAAAATGTGCCTTGAATAAGGTATCGGAGAAGGCGACGATCACCTTGCCGTCTAAAGTTTTCTGGGCACAATGTACGGCATGTGCAGTACCCAGGGGCGTCTCCTGATAAGAGATGCGGGGTGTGGCCCCCAGTTCGCGGGCCAGGTCCCTCAGCTCCTCTTCCACCCGGTCTCCAAAATCGCCGATAACGAAATTGATCTCGTCGATCTCCTCATCAAGCACTTCGCGTATCCCATATAACAGATGATTGACGATGGTCTTGCCTGCTATCTTGATCAGGGGTTTGGGAGTGGTAAGGGTGTGGGGCCGCATGCGCTTGCCCACGCCGGCCATGGGAATAATGATTTTCATGTTTCTCTTTTTAGTGGGTTCCAGTATGTCCGAATCCTCCGGCTGAGCGAGGCGTCTGGTTGATCTCTTCAGCTTCTTCAAGCTCGATCTTCTCGATGCGGGAAACCACCATCTGGCAGATGCGCTCCCCGGAGGTGATCTCGACGCGTTCATTGGAGAGGTTGATCACGATGATACCGATCTCACCCCTGTAATCCGCATCTATGGTGCCCGGGGTGTTCAGCACGGTGATGCCCTTCTTGAGGGTGAGCCCGCTGCGGGGTCGTATCTGCGCCTCATAGCCTTCAGGTAGCTCAATGAAAAGCCCGGTGGGGATAAGGGTCCGCTCCAGGGGTTTCAGTGTAACAGGCCCCTCGATGTTGGCCCGCAGATCCAGTCCCGACGACCACTCGGTGCTGTACTTCGGTAAATCATTCTTCGATTTGTTGATAATCTTTACTTTCATGATATAATCGATTGTTTATCGTCCCGTATTATTTATTTATATTGAATGTTTAATGTTGAAGATTTGAACGTTGAACGCTTGATATTAAAGGTTGGGCCCCATCCGAAAAGTAATTTGTTGGAGAATAAGGCCTTTTATTGTTTTGGAATGCGCCAATAGAGATAATTTGAACCGATCAAAAATTCATGTTTTTTTATTAAACAGACTTTTTGTAGTGGCCTTAAGGGTCAACGTTAAGAAGTTGAACGATAAGGGGTTGAACGATAAAAATTGAACGTTTGACGTTGAACGTTTGACGTTAAAAATTTGAAATTCAATTTCTAACATCATCTTCTCTTCCTTAGCCTTAGCCTTAGCCTTAACCTCCGTTTTGCCTTAGCCTTAGCCTTAGCCTCCGTTTTCGCCTCAGCCTCAGCCTTAGCCTTAGCCTATCTCCCCAAAAATTCTCTCACATCACTAAGTCGTATCTTTTCTTTAACAAAAACAACACCAATAAATGCCAGCAAAAATAACGAATTAAAAAGATATTTATAGTATATGGCCGGATAATGTATCCGGGTTGTTATAAACCAGATGCCCAGGGCCAAAGCAGTATAAAAAGCTATGGCCCCCACAGGATATGGGATCTTGTAATGTCCGCGGCCTATGAAAAAAGAGATGACCATCATCGAGAAGTAGCAGATCAGCGTGGCCCAGGCAGCCCCTTCGTAACCGTATACGGGTACCAGCAGAAAGTTCATGGCAAGGGTGATCCCGGCACCCACCAGTGAAATCACAGCCCCATAGCGGGTGAGATTGCTGAGCTTATACCATATAGACAGGTTGTAGTTGACCCCTAAAAAAAGGTTGGCCATCAGGATGATCGGAACGATATGCAAGCCGCTGTGATGCTTCCCCGCGATGAACCATTTGAAGATATCCAGGTACAGCATCACCACAAGGAAAATAAGCAGGCCAAACAGGACAAAGTAACGCATCACCCGGGAATATACCTCCCGGGCATCGTGATCCTTCATTTTGGCGAAATAGAAGGGTTCAGCGGCATATCTGAACATCTGTATGAAGATGGTCATCAGCATGCCCAGTTTGTAATTGGCTCCGTAAATCCCGAGCTGGCGCATAGGCTGCTGATCGGCTGGCACCAGCTGTTTGATCAGCTCCTTGTCCGCCACTTCATTGATGGTTCCGGCCATTCCAACTACCAGCAAAGGCATGGAGTACTTCAGGATCCGCTTCAGCAACCTCAAATCGATCAGTCCCACCGAAATATTGATCTCAGGCAACAAAAACAACAGGGTGAAGAAACTCGCCAACAGGTTGGATACAAAAACATACCCCACGCCCACAGCAGGATCGTAAACAGCATCCAAAAACCCGAAACCGCCCTGTTTGATCAGCCAGGGAAAAGCAATAAAGAAGAGGAAATTAAAAAAGAGGTTGACCACGACATTGAAGATCTTCAGGAACCCGAATTTTTTTGCTTTCTCCTCAAAACGAAGTTTAGCGAAAGGTACGGCCGAAAAGGCATCAATGGCCACCACCATGGAGAACAAGATGATCAGATAGCTGCGATTGGGATATTCCAGCACCCGGGCAATGGAGGGATTAAAGATCAGGATGATGGCAATAAAAAGCAGGGTGCTGGTGAACAGGGAAGCCATGATGGTCGAATAAACCCTGCGGGGTTGTTCTTCCGATTTGGTGAAGCGGAAGTAACCTGTTTCCAGTCCATAAGTAAGAAATATCAGCAGGAATACCACATAAGCGTATAGGTTGGTGACGATGCCATACTGTTCCACGGAGAAGATGTTCGTATAAAAAGGGGTAAGCACCACATAGTTCAGAAAACGGGGTACGATGGTCCCCAATCCGTATAAGGCGGTTTGTCCGGCTAATCGCTTATATTGCTGCACACGAGGTTATTTTAGTCCCTGTTCATTGAATAATATGAAGCCGAAGTTAAAAAGAAAATAGAAATTTTTATTACGCTTCTCATAGTAGTTTACCGTCAGGCTGGCGGGACCGAATACCGTGTGATATACCATCGTGCCGCTGAGCATGGTATGGTAATGGTTTAGGGCAGGGGCATAACCGGCCGTTTTGTCCGGTAATTCAATGATCTTCTTATAAGGGATGAAGGCATGCGCGGCGGCACGCAGCTGAAACTTCTCATTGAACTCCAGGACGGGGTTGAGGCCGGCAGCCAGATAATGGTTGCCTATATAATTGGGAAGGTGAAGGGTTTTGCTGTGGGGCAGCGGGTTGTAGTATGACCCGTGCAGCAGGGTAGAGTGGTAATTGCTGAAGAAATCCCGGTTGGAATAGTTCCCTTCCATCCGAAAACCCAGCTTAAAATTTTCACTTATATCCCAGAAGGTTTGATATTCCAGGTGAAGGTTAAGCCAGTGGTGTTTCTGCGACTGTGGCCGGGTTAGAAAATCATTGCTTCCGGGCTCAAATTGCTCTTTACCGCGAACAAGCGACCCCCGCGCCTGGAAACGGCTGCCGGATGAGGGAAACTGCCGGTAATTCAGTGTGTTCATATCATATTCCAGGTAAGATGTGAAGTAATTGAAGTTCGTGGTCTCGGCCGTATCGGCCTTTCTGAATTTATCCTGCAGGTAATATTCGGAACTGGTGTTGCCCAGATTGAAGCCCAGTTTGAGCGTACCGTTGTAATCGACCGGAAGGCCTGCTTCACCTTTAAACAGGTTATCGCTGTAAATCAGGTAAGCCGGCCGCACATCTTCAAAGAACGGCTCATTGGAGCTGTTAAAATAGTCCCATCGGTTCAGCACAATGGCAGAACGCAGATAGAACTCCGGGAACCAGGGAAAATCGATGCGTCCCTCCAGCTTCGCGGAACTGTATAGCCTTCCGTAATAGACATTCGCCAGGACCCGCTTCGAATATTTACCCAGGTGGTGATACCGCACCATGCCAAAACCCTGGTTGATGGAGCTGGAGGATATGTTACCCCCGATGCTGGCCCGAAAACGACTCTGTTGATCGATGTTCAGCAACAGATCGAACTGCCCGTCAGTGGAGTCATAATAGGCCCTGGGATAGATGGTCCGGATGTTGTCGTCGGCCAGCAGTTTGAAGTAATCATCCTTAAATTCCCCAACCGAAAAAGTATCTCCATATCTCCTGATGTAGTGTTGGATATACCGTTTCTGGCCGGATTGTACTCCGCGGATCCGCACCTTCTTGAATTGCAAGGTGGGCAGGGATGAACGGAACGATTCCCGTCGTTCCTGAAGAATCTTCTTGTCACGGCGAACAGGGATTTTATGCATCAGACTATCCATGTTCCGTATGGTTGTTCGATACCCTTTACGGATGACATGGGGTGCTTTCCGGAAGTTGAACAGGCTGGTGCTGTCCAGGTTGATGTCGATCAGGAAGCCCGTGGAATCGGGCAGTGTATAATCGGTGCTGCCCAAAAACACATTTTGTATCTGCAGCAGGATGTCGTCGGCTTCCGGCTGAGCGGCATTTTTGGCCGTCTTGCTTCCGATCAGATAATCGGGATCGAAATCTTTCTGTATCACATCGGCGGGAAAGTTATTTTTCATGCCCCCGTCGAAATAAACGATGCTGTCGGTCTCGATAGGCCGGTAATAAAAGGGGAAGGTCATGGAGGTCCGGATGGCCAGGGCCAGGTTGCCGCTGTCGAACACCACCTCTTTGTTGTTGGTGATGTCGGTGGCCACACACCGGAAGGGCACGAAAAGGTTGTTGAAGCTCTCCTGGGCTTTCTCCTGGGCCGGACCCATGAACCTGAGAAACTGGTAATCCATCATATGCGTGCTCAGCAGGCTGGAGGGCAGCTTGGCCCGTGGAACGGAATCCTCTACCTCGATGTTAAAACTGAAAAGCGACGGATAGGCATCATTCCTCTTGAAATGATACCTGAATTTTTCCGGTACAATACCATTGGCCCATTGCACGAATTCGGGAGAGGTAACCAGTTCCTCCATCTCCCGCGGTGAATAACCGGTGGCATATAATCCTCCGATGATGGCGCCCATGGAGGTGCCGGCGATGTAATCGATGGCGATGTCATGTTCTTCCAGGGCTTTGATCACCCCAATATGCGCCAATCCTTTGGCCCCTCCGCCACTGAGCACCAGCCCGACCGTCTTTTGGGCATAGGTGGCAGTGCCGTACAGGGACAGGAGCAGAAGACATATGACAAGAGACCTTTTCAGCATGGAGATAAAATTAAGTTGTTATCAGCACTAAGCACTTCACAGCACCTTTCTTATAGCGCTAAACACAGCACTTAGTACATTTTCCAACCCAAGCGGCGGAAAGTTCTAAGCGCTTGAACAATTAAAACTTTTTTGAATCGATTCTATTGTATGGTATCACAAATAAAGCCCATCAGCTTATCGGGATCGACATCGTAGCGGAAGAACTCATCAAAGGAATTGCTTGCGAGCTGTTGATTGTGTTCGCGGCTGAATTCCCAGGTAAGACCAACGATGGGAACACTCTGGTTGAGTTTGCGGAAAGTATGGACCGTTTCCAGGTTCTCCGACCATTGCTGATAGGTATCAACAATTACCAGGTCGATATCCTGGTGTTGGTGTTCAAAGACCCGGATGGCTTCCTGGCCCTCGCGTATAGAATGAAACTGAATGTTATCCGCACTCAGCTTTTGCTTCACAAATGAATGAAAATCGGGTTTTTGTCCCAGGAGCAACACCGATTTTTTCCGGCCCCGGAATCCGTCGGGCTCCCGTCCATTGGCAACCTGCTCCTTCTGTGGGTTAGGGGCCTTGTGGGGTATGATCACGGAGAAACGTGAGCCTTCGCCGGTTTTGGAAGAAACATCGATCTTACCGCTTAACAATAGCGCCAGCTTACGGCAGATGCTCAGCCCGATGCCGGTTCCTCCGTAGAGGGTCGTCTGGCTGTTGGTATTCTTTCTGAACAAATCAAAAATATGCTCTTGTTGATGGGGACTCATGCCAATGCCCGTATCCGCCACATAAAATTCCACTGCCCTCTCATTCTCCAGGGTAGTGAGGTGATAACCCAGCGCGATCTCTCCTTTGTAGGTAAATTTGATGGCGTTGTCCATCAGGTTGGTCAGGATCTGTTTCACCCGGTAATGATCGGTGTTTACCGCCACATCCTGGTAGGGGCTCTCCTTTTCTATTTTCAGATACAATCCCTTGCGGATCACCTCCTGGTTCGAGGCATAGTCCTTCTTCATTTCATCCACCAAATCATTGATGTCTAAAGGATTGAATTTGAACTTGAGCTCGCCCGCCTCGATCTTGGAGATATCGATGATGTTCTCGATGAGTTTCAGCAGATGGTTGCTGCTGTCGTGAATATGCTGAAGCAGTTCCTGCTGTTCGCCTTCCGATAGCCGTTCCTCAATCATGATGTTGGTGAATCCCACGATGGCATTCATCGGGGTGCGGATCTCGTGGCTCATATTCGCCAGGAAAGCGCTCTTCAGCCGGTCGGATTCCTCGGCTCTTTTCTTGGCGGCTTCCAGATCCCTGGTTCTCTTCTTTACCAGGTGCTCAAGATGCTGGTGGTGCTTCTCCAGCTCTTTGTTTTGCTTGTCGATCTTGTGGTTCTGGATGGTGGTAAACTCGATCTGTGTACGCAGCTCTTCCTGCTGGAACTCCAGCTCCCGGCTGCGGGCCTGTATCATATGATGTAGCTTTCTTCGGCTCTTGCGTATCTTTTGTTCCCGGTAAATGAAAAAAGCTGCTGCAAACAAAATAAAGATGAGTAAATAATAGAGGGGGATGGATTGGTTGAGTAAGGCCAGGTTGTCTCCAAGTGCAAAGGGTTGTGCGTTCATTTGCGCTAAGGGTTGTGCGTTCATTTGCGCTAAGCGTTGTGAACCATTCAACAACACTAAGATATTATCTCCGGAATCAATATGGTTCACAGCGCTAAGCGCTTGAAAATCGCCAGGCGTTTTCGTGCTGCTAAGCGCTGGTTCATATATTCCTACAAGACTAATTATCAATACTATAACCCTAAAAAAACCTCTAACCATCTTAAAGAATTGACGTCATGTAAATTAGTGAATATAAGTTGAAAAATCAAGAATGCCGACAATTTTAAAAAAAATTTGATGAAAATGGAAGAATTCTGTATAAACAAATACATTTGTCTTTTTGATGGAGGACCAGGAAAAATATTGGCAGCAGATCCGGCAGTTTGTCCGCGATCAATTCGGGATGCCCGGGGAAGTATACGACATCGTCTTTCTCATCGGCGTCCGCGAAATGGGATATGGTTTTCAGCAATTGGATCAGGATACTAAGACAAAAGTTTTTAATTTTGCCTCGATCTATTTGATGAATTTTATGAGTGGGGAGGAGCGGAAAAAAATACGGTCGGAAAATGAACCGTTGACTGAAGCCAACGGGCATATAGACAATGGGGATTTGGAAGCGAGCATTTACAAACAGGCGATCATCAATTATTTCAGAGAAAAGAAAATTTTATGACCATGCTGGATAAGATAGAAAAATATCTGAACGAGATTGAAAATTTTCAGTCGCACGACCCGGAGGAAGTGGAGAATTTCCGGATCAAATACCTCGGAAGAAAAGGGCTGCTGAATGAGCTGTTCGAGGAGTTCAAGACCATCCCCAAAGAGGAGAAGCCCGAGGTAGGCAAGAAAATAAATGAATTGAAGACCCGGGCCCGGGAGAAGGTCAATGAGCTGAAGGCAGCTGCCACCAGCACTTCCGGCCGGCAGATTGATGATGTTACGCGGCCGGGTTATCCGGAGGCCATCGGCAGCAAGCATCCTATTTCCCTTACCCGCCAGGAGATCATCACCATTTTCACCCGGCTGGGGTATACCATCTCCGAGGGACCGGAGATAGAAGATGACTGGCATGTCTTCTCCGCGCTGAACTTCCCTGATGAGCATCCCGCCCGCGACATGCAGGATACTTTTTTCATCACCCGTGATCCGGATGTGCTGCTGCGCACCCATACCTCATCGGTGCAGGTGCGGGTCATGGAAAACGAACAGCCACCCATCCGCACCATCTCCCCGGGAAGGGTATTCCGCAACGAGGCCATAAGCGCCCGTGCCCATTGTATCTTCCACCAGGTGGAAGGGTTGTACATCGACAAGAATGTCTCATTCGCCGACCTGAAACAGACCCTGATCTATTTTGCCAAAGAGATGTTCGGTACGGAGACACAGATCCGCTTGCGCCCTTCGTTTTTCCCTTTTACCGAGCCTTCGGCGGAGATGGACATCTCCTGCACGCTTTGCGGCGGCAAGGGTTGTAAGATCTGTAAATACACGGGGTTCCTCGAGATACTGGGTTGCGGCATGGTCGATCCCAACGTACTGAAAGCCTCCAACATCGATCCCGATGTCTATACCGGCTTCGCCTTCGGAATGGGCATCGAACGCATCGCCCAGCTTAAATTTAATGTGAATGATCTGAGGTTGTACTTTGAGAATGACCTGCGGTTCCTGGAACAATTCAAGGCTAAGATTTAATAGCGCTAAGCGTACCGCTAAGCGATTTCTTCAAACGCTTAGCGGTGCGCTAAGCGCATTAAATTTTATTCTCTATTCATCAATCCTCTCCCCGTTAATCCGAATCTCCGACGTAAGCTCAATCGCTTTTCTATAGACGGCACTCACTCCGCAATACCGTTCTTCCGACAGGTTCACGGCTTTTTTCACCTTATCCAGGGGCAGGTCCGTTCCCCCAAAAGAATAGACCACATGCATTTTATGGTAGTGCTTGGGATGTTCATCGGTTTGATCCGCCTGTACTTCCACGTCAAAATCGTCCGGTTCAACCCGCATCTTCCGTAAGATGGAAATAACGTCCATCGCGGTACAGCCGGCCAGGGAAAGCAGCATCAAAGGCTTGGGCCGGGGTCCCTTGTTCTCCCCTCCTACTTTTTCATCGGCATCGATGGTGATCTTATGGCCGTTAAGCTCCGTTTCAAACTGCATCTTTTCCAGGTGGCTCAATTTTACTGAAGTATCCATATACTTTTATATTTAGTCGTTAAAAAATGGTTTTAACAAATTTATATTATTTTTGTTTAATTGTGATGGGCTATTCGGCCCGGTCGGTTTGAAGTTCTATATTCACGGACGGTAATTTTAACGCAAAGGTATAAAGATGAGCGAGAATAACACAGCCCCAAACCACGATTGCATCGATCGCAATGATACCGTCTTTAAGCATCTGACGCCTGAGCAGAAAGAGCGGATCAACGCTGAGAAAAACTGCAACACCTACAAAAAGGGTGCAGAGATCTACCACGAGGGAAGCCGCACCAACGGTATGTATTGCATCAACGCCGGTGTGGTGAAGATCTACAAGACAGGCATCGATGGCAGGGAACAGATCATCTATTTCGCACGGCCCGGCGACATCATCGGTTACCGCTCCATCCTCAGTGGCGACCTGGCCTGCTCTTCGGCCAAGGCGCTTCAGGAAAGCGTGCTTTGTTTTGTTCCCGGCGACCTCCTGATCGACCTTATCCGCAACAACGGCGATTTTGCCCTGGATGTGCTCCAACAAAGCTGCAAGGAGCTGGGTGAAGCCAATTCTTATATCACCGATATCGCCCAGAAAACCGTGCGCGAGCGACTGGCTGAAGTACTGATCAAACTCAGGGAAAACTTCGGATTGAATGAAAACAATGAACTGCAGGTCTCGCTTACCCGCGAGGAGCTGGCCAACATAGTGGGTACCGCCACCGAATCGGTGATCCGGCTGCTATCCGAATTCAAACAGGACCACCTGATCGACCTCAAAGGCCGGAAAATACGCATCCTCGACAGCAAAAAACTCGAAAAAATCTCCAATGCGTTCGGATAAGTTTATCCGAACAAATCGCCCTGTCCATCGTTACGCCGGTATTCCCGGTTCATATGCTCATACCCACGGAAAGTAACTTCCCTTCCCCTGGGTGTGCGGTTGATATAACCTTCCTTCACCAGGAAAGGTTCATACACCTCCTCGATGGTGCCGCTGTCATCACCCACAGCGGTGGCAATGGTTGATATGCCCACCGGTCCGCCTCTGAATTTATCAATGATGGTGGAAAGTATTTTGTGGTCCATCTCATCCAGGCCGTGCTGGTCGATGTTCAGGGCTTCCAGGGCGTACTCGGCAATCTTCATGTCGATGTAACCTTCGCCTTTTACCTGGGCAAAATCCCTTACCCTTCGCAGCAAAGCATTGGCAATACGGGGTGTGCCCCGGCTGCGTCCGGCAATCTCGCGGGCTGCATCCTCTTTGATCACCACATCCAGAATATCCGCCGAACGCCTGATGATGTTCTCCAGGATCGTGGCGTCGTAATATTCCAGGTGCGACTTGATGCCGAAACGGGCCCTCAGCGGACTGGTGAGCAAGCCGGAGCGGGTGGTGGCGCCGACCATGGTGAAATGGTTCAGGTTGAGCTGAACACTGCGGGCACTGGGACCCTTATCGATCATGATGTCGATATGAAAATCCTCCATAGCCGAATAGAGATACTCCTCCACAACAGGTGCCAGGCGGTGTATCTCATCGATGAAAAGCACATCGCCGGACTCCAGGTTGGTGAGCAATCCGGCCAGGTCACCGGGCTTATCCAACACCGGACCGGACGTGATCTTCAGGTTCACCCCCATCTCATGGGCGATGATGTTGGCCAGGGTGGTCTTGCCCAGACCCGGCGGGCCATGAAGCAACACATGGTCCAGGGCTTCATCGCGCATCCGGGCAGCCTCGACGAACACCTTCAGGTTGTCCACCACCTTGCCCTGTCCCTGAAACTCCCCGAAGAACGAGGGGCGGAGCTTCTGTTCAAAATCTACTTCATCCTTGTTGAACTGCTCTTCATGTATGTTGAAATCATCTTCCATGGCCATGTTTTATAAACCCAGTTCTTTGGAGATCTCCAGCATCCGAACGATCGGTTTCCTGGCTTTTTCGATGGTATCATCGTCCAGCTCCACCACCGGTCTCTCGTATTTGAGGCTGTTGTATATCTTCTTCATGGTGATCAGCTTCATGAAGTTGCAATCGCTGCAGCCACAAGTGGAATCTTTGGGTGGTGCCACGATGAAATCCTTCTCCGGGCTTTCCTTCTTCATCTTATGCAAGATGCCCGATTCCGTGGCAACGATATACTGCTGTGCATCATCCTCTTTGGTGAATTTCAAAAGGGAAGAGGTGGAACCCACATGATCGGCCATCAGCAACACCGGCTTCTCACATTCAGGATGGGCGATGATCTTCGCCTGGGGATGTTGTTTCTTCAGGCCCGCGATCTTCTCCACTGAAAACTCCTCGTGTACATGACAGGCTCCCTGCCAGATCAACATGTCCCGTCCGCTGACCCGTTGGATATAGTTTCCCAGGTTCTTGTCCGGGGCAAAGATGATCTTCTCATCTTCCGGCAGGTAATTCACAATATCCAGGGCATTGGTGGAAGTACAGCATATATCGGTCATCGTCTTGATCTCTGCGGTGGTATTCACATACGAAATAACCGTATGATCGGGGTGCGCCTCGCGGAATTTGCGAAACTCATCCGGCGGACAACTATCTGCCAGGCTGCAGCCTGCTTCCAGATCGGGGATGATCACCATCTTGCCCGGCGACAAGATCTTGGCCGTCTCCGCCATGAAATGAACACCCGCAAAAACAATGATCTCTGCATCGGTTTCCGCCGCAACCTGCGACAGCTTTAAGCTGTCTCCCAAATAATCGGAGATATCTTGAATATCAGACGTTTGATAATAATGCCCCAGTATCACCGCCTTCTTCTCCTGTTTCATCCGGTTGATCTCAGCAACCATGTCAACCCCCTGGGGAACAGGCTCATCCACAAAACTCTTTTCCCTTTTTTTAAACCTGTTAACATCCATATTTATATTATTATTATAGTATTTTAAATGTAATGATGATGATAATAGTCGGTTAAAAGTGTTGGTTATTTGATTGGGTTTTGTTTTGAAAAGTCAAAATTAAATGATTTTTGATATTATATTAACAAAGATGATGAAATTTATGGGCTGATTTTGAATCATCTGATGATCTTATTAACATCCGGTGAATAACGGCCGGGTTCATAATTTGAATTTTCAATTGTTGAACACAGTTGTTCAAAACCGTGTTTACTAATTAGGGAATAAAACTAAAAAAATAACGTGGTAAATCGGAAAAATTTTTTACCTGTACAGCAGCTCTGATTTTGCAACAAAAAAATTTGAACACCTGCCCACAACATATCAACACAAATGTTAACCTGCTGTGTTGATAATACATTTATATCAACTCCATATTTCGGACATTCAGGTTGGTTTTTCCGAAAAAAATTTGCCATGGTAAATCCTTATGAAGAAATAACGAACCCGGGCAGGATTGAATTCTTCTAAATTTAAATATCTTTGTTTCACCAACAATACGAACATGTATGGGTACCATCAGGAAAATAGGGTTGGCCTGCGATCATGCCGGTTACCGGCTGAAAGAGGCGGTTAAGCAGCATTTAAAAGAGAACGGTTATGAAGTGGTGGATTTTGGAACGGACAGTTCTGAGAGTGTGGATTATGCTGATTTTGCCCATCCCCTGGCCGAGGCGGTAGAGCAGGGTAAGCTGGACCGGGGCATCACCCTGTGCGGTAGCGGCAATGGCATCAGCATGACAGCCAACAAGCATCCCGGCATACGGGCGGCCATCTGCTGGAATGAGGAGATCACGCGGCTGGCCCGTGAGCACAACGATGCCAACGTATGTTCCCTTCCGGCGCGTTTTCTTTCGGATGAAGAAGCCCGGCAGATCGTGGATCTTTTCCTGTCCACAGGTTTCGAAGGGGGAAGGCACCAGCGCCGCATCGACAAGATACCGCACAAATAATCCATAACGCCATGGGCATTTTATCCAATACTTGCAAATACGCCATCCGGGCAGCCATCTATCTGGCCTTGAATGAAAAAGAAGATGAGAAGATCGGCATCAAGACGATCGCCAAAGACCTGGACATCCCCACGCCTTTTTTGGGAAAGATTTTGCAGAACCTGGTACGCCACAAGATCATGGTCTCCACCAAGGGCCCTCATGGGGGATTCGGACTGGCCAGGGATCCGGATGAGATCAGCCTGCTGGATATCATCCGGGTGATCGACGGGATGGACACCTTCCACGAATGCCTGATCGGGCTAAAGAGTTGCCGGGAATACGGCCATGATGTGATACCGTGTCCCATTCACGACTATTTTAGGCCCATCAGCAATCAGTTGTATCAGCTTTTCGAGGAGCAGACCATCGGCAAGCTGAAAGACCGCATTGAGGCAGCCGAAGGGGAAATAGGTATTTAGTAGGCTTTGTGCAGGTTGTAGTATGTTAGGCCCATCAAAAAGGCCAGCAGGGTTCCGCTGGTGTTGGCAATGAAATCGGCCAGCTCTGCACTGCGGTCTGAAGCCAGGTAATATTGAAGCAGCTCCATGAGCAGACCATAGAGGATGGGACCGGCCAAAACGATCAGGTATACTTTCCAGTGCTTGAAGCTGTTGTAGCGTTTCACCATCAGGTAGATCAGGCTCACCGTCAGCAGGAAATACATCAGTCCGTGGATCACCTTGTCCGAATTGGCAAACTTCAGGATATTGATCTTCGCGGCCTCCTCCCCCGAGCCCAGGCTGCCGTAGGTGATAAGGACCAGGATGGCCAGGAGCAGGCCCAGCGGTTTTATGTATTCTCTGTGGATCATCATCGATGCAAAAATAGAACAAACCCATGGAAAATGATAGGAAGGTTGGGGTTAAATTAAAAGAACCTTTCGAGCCCTTTCATACTTGCCGAAAAGAAACAGTTGAAAGATAAGAAAATCAGAACCCGGTAACGGATGATGGAAATGGAGTTTTCAACTTTTGTTAATAATAATGACAACAACCTATCAGTAAGGATTTTAACCTATTGGTAAATTTGTTGAAAACCTGTTAACAGGTGTTGATTGAATGGATGTTTCACGTGGAACAACAGGGCTTTGGAGAAGCTGGATTAAAACGGATCCCTGTTCCGCAGCAAAGAGATTTAAAGTATTGTAACAAAAAAAAGGATCATGGCCGGCCTGTACATACACATACCCTATTGTAAGACGCGCTGTCCGTATTGTGATTTTT
This sequence comes from Bacteroidales bacterium, assembly GCA_018334675.1. GTDB lineage: Bacteria > Bacteroidota > Bacteroidia > Bacteroidales > UBA12077 > JAGXLC01. Next base: position 49,373 of record JAGXLL010000018.1, read on the forward strand.
TCACCCAGACCCACCTTACCAGCCGGGGGCGGTTCGAAGAGACGCTGATACGTGAGATGGAGCTGCGCCGCAGCTACCTTACGGGGGCCAAAGTGGAGACGGTCTATTTTGGCGGGGGCACCCCTTCGCTGTTCACACCGGTTCAGCTCGGCCGCATCCTGGATTCTGTGCACCGGTTGTTCTCCGTGTCGGATAATCCCGAGATCACCCTCGAGGCCAACCCCGACGACCTTGACCGCCCCTTCCTCAACGGACTCCTGGAGGCCGGCATCAACCGCCTCAGCCTCGGCACCCAGTCCTC
>JAGXLL010000056.1 GCA_018334675.1 Bacteroidales bacterium
GTGAACTGGCCATCCCATTGATGTCATTGGCTTTTTTATCGGATTCGAGGGATTTCTGGTAATACTCCAGGGCTTGTTCGTTGTTGCCCTGATCATCGTGGATGATGCCGATGTTGTTATAGACCATGGCCACCATGTCGGTCTGGCCCAGTTGTTCAAAAAGCTTCAGGGCCTGTTGATAATATTCCAGTGACTTGTCATAGTCGTCCATGGTCATATGAATGATCCCTGTTTCATTGTATGCATTGGCCAGTGTTGCCTTGTCGCTGCCCTGTTTGAGGAAGCGAATGGCCTGCAGGTAATATCTGAGTGCTTTGTCGTAGCTGCTGATGTTGCGGTGAATCCGGCCAAGGTCGATATAAGTGTCTGCCATTTGAACCGTATCCTGGTCCGATTTGGATTTTTCCACGGATTTCAGGTAGTATTCAATGGCTTTTTCATAGTCGTTGGTTTGCTCGTAATAGCTGGCCAGGGCACTGAGGCTGCTGGCTATATTTTCAGCAAGATTGGCATCCAGGCTTACCTGGTAGGCTTTGCGGTAATTTTCCAGGGCACGGTCAGGCTGCCCGTTGTTAATATAATAAACCCCCAGGTTGTTGTATATCTGGAACAACCGGTCGGCATCGTTCAACTCCTTTCGAATCTTCAGCGAACGGTGGTAGTATTCGAGTGCCTGGGTGGTATCCCCCAGAAAATAATAGGCATTGCCTACCCGGTTGCAGGCATCTGAAATGCTGGTGGGGTTATTGATTTGCTGGGCATGATCCAGAGCCTGCGAGGCATATTTCAGACTGCTGTCGGGGGCTATCTGCCAGAATTGCCTGGAGAGGAGGTTGAGCAGTTCGGTTTTTTCTGTCCCTGTGCGCTGGGGGATCAACTGCCTTAAGCTATCAATGGTGTTCTGTCGGGTACCGGGAAGAGCACCTTGGGGGAGGCATATGGCCAGTAACAGTAAGGTGATCGCTATTTTTTTACCTTTGCTCATATGGGGGAAAGGTTCTCTATCAATTTGTGGGTGAATATAGTAAATAATTTATAAAAATTCCTATCGCGCAGGCCAAAAAGATCTTGTTCAACCGCCGTTGTTTTTTTGAACGGTGCTTTGAATGGACCCTTCATACAGACGGGTTGTCAGGGTATCGCCGGGCTCAGCCTGTTGGGCCGAGGTGATGGTTTGCCCGCCCTTCTGTGTGATGGAAAAGCCTCTTTTTAGCACATTTTTGGGATCCAGGTGTTTTTTGGCCTGTTCCAGGTTGCTCAAATGCTTGTTTTTGTTTTGTATATATATTTCTACGATATGGGGGAAATTTCGTTCCATATGATTCAATTCCCAGTTGGCATTTTGCAGGACACGCTGGGACTTGTTGGACATGCGGGCTGAATAATCCCTTAAATGCTGATGCTGGCTTTGAATAAAAAGCTGGTTGAGGTGGGTGAGTTTTTCCGCCTTTCTTTCCAGGCGGGTTTGGGTACGTTCGATCAGGGCATTGATATTGGGAACGATTCTGCCCGAGAGGTTTTGTTGGCGTTGATGCTCGGTCTGGATGAACCGGCTGGTATTTTGAACGATTTGATCCCTTGCACTGAGCAGGCGCTCCTCGAACTGGTACCCCCTGTTTACAAGAAAATCAGCTACTGCAGTAGGGGTTTTCAGTTTGGTGTGGACCACCAGGTCTACCACCGATTCATCTTTCTCATGGCCTATGCCGCTGATCACAGGCAGGGGGAACTGGGCCACGTGGGCAGCCAGGGTGTAGTGGTCGAAACAGCTCAGATCGGCCTGGGCACCGCCTCCTCTTATGATGGCTACCAGATCGAAGATGTGTTCATATTGGTATATATCCTCCAGGACATCGATGATGGAGGATTCAGCCTGATCCCCTTGCATATAGGCTGGAAACAACTTGGGATAGAATACATAACCATAGGGGTTGTTATGCAGCTGCTCCATAAAATCTTTGTAGCCCGCTGCTGTTTGAGAGGATATTACGGCAATCTTTTGTGGCACCTCCGACAGGGTCAGCTGCTTGTTCATGTGTATGATGCCCTCCTGTTCCAGCTTACGGATGGTCTCCATCCTTGTGCGGGCCATTTCCCCCAGGGTGTAGCTGGGTTCAATGTCGGCGATATGCAGGCTGTATCCGTATAACTCATGAAACTCAACACGCACATGAACCATGATCTTCAGTCCGGCTTTGAATTCCTGGCCGGTGGCATTTTCAAAATAGGGCTTGAGCATACGGAAGGTATAGGACCACACCATGCCGCGCGCCTTGGCTATGATGCGGTCGCCCATTTCATCCTTCTCCACCAGGTCCAGGTAGCAATGGCCTTTTCTGTTGACCTTCATCTCGCTGATCTCTGCAATGACCCAGTAATTATCAGGAAAATCCCTGGCAAGGGTGTCCTTTACCTTCCGGTTGAGCTCCAGCAATGTGAGTTCCTGTTCCATAAGAGGCAATTTTACTGCTTGATGATCTTTTCTTTCAGGATGGTTTTCTGGTCCAGCGAAATTTTGATCAGGTACATTCCTGATGGGGCACCGTTAAGGGCATCTATTTGAATGGTACGGGGTGCTGTGCCGGTGTATTGTCGGGAGTAACGTTTTCTCCCCAGGATGTCAAAGATATCTACACAGATGGTTTGATCCCTCAGGGATACCTCAGGCAGGCGGATGTAAAAGTGTGTTTTGAAGGGGTTGGGGTAAACCCGGATTGCTGCAGGGGCGATGGTTTCAAGGCCCAGGCCGCCTGCCATGGAGAAGTTGGGAATGCCGTATCCGATCAGTGAATCGGGGTTATCGGACCGACTGGCATTGTTGAGCAGCAGGTCGCGAAGCTGCATATTGGAGTAAGAGGGGTTTTTTTCCCACAGGCAGGCCATCAGGCCGCTGATGATCGGGGCGGAGAAAGAGGTGCCATTGCCTAAAGCCAGGGAAGAGTCGGCACCTTGTACCACGGTGGCCACACCTTGCGCTGCCACCTCCGGTTTGATGCGTCCGTCGTAGGTAGGTCCCACCGAGCTAAAAGAGGCATGATTGTGGTTTTCATCCACGGCTCCTACCGTGATGATGCTGTCGGCATCGGCCGGAGCGGAGATGTAATGCCAGGGATCGTTGCCCAGGTTGCCGGCAGAGGATACAACCAGCATGCCTTTGGAGGCAGCCAGGTCGGCAGCCCGGGTGATGGGAGTGCTGCTGCCGTCCATATCCTGGTAGGTATGGTTCTGAGCGGCGCTGTCGAAGGTGGTATAGCCCAGGGAGCTGTTGATGATATGGGCTCCGGCACTGTCAGCAAATTCTGCTGCCGCCACCCAGTTATATTCCTCGGAGATGAATTCCGAACGGGTAACCTCCGTTCTGAAGAGCATAAAATTGGCTTTGGGAGCCGTGCCCAGATATGTCTCCGGCAGGTTGGCGGCAATAACAGAGAGCACCATGGTGCCGTGCTGGTGGGAGTCGAACACCTGCCCGTCGTGATCCTCAAAATCCTTAACTTCCACTATTTGATCGTTGACCCACAGGCTGTCGAAGGCTGGCAGCTTATCGACATTCTTGAACCCGGCATCCAGCACCGCTATAGTCATTCCACGGCCCTGATAGCCCCCCTGATGCAGGCGATGTCCCTTCAGCATCTCGATCTGCCCCCAGGTATGACCATAGAGACTGGAATCAATGCGGGTGGAGGTATTTTTTTTGCCGGAGCTGTCTGCCTGTAGGGTGGAGCGCAGAGCTGTTGAGCTGTTTTTTCCGGGGGCCGGGGCGATGTGCCGCACCGATCGCACAAAGGTCTTGCTGGTCAATTGCGGGACCACACTGTCGGGGGCTTCTACCACCAAAAGGTTGAGCCATCTTGACCGGTTTTGGAAGTGATGAACCAGTGGTTTGACACTGTCAATATAACGAGGTGACAGGGGGAGATCCGTCAGCTGCACTTTAATATCCTGCATGTCGCGTCTTTCCAGTGACCTGTCAGATAAAAAAGCACCGGGATCTTCCAGAGAGTAGGGGCTCGCAGCTGTATCCTTGTCTGTGAAATATACCGCATAACGCGAATCCTGCGCCCGAATCACTGGAGCAGCCAGAAGCATCCCAATAAGGATCAGGGAGTAGTGTTTCTTCATGGATTTCTTCTCCTTCTTTCGGGCATCACTATCTCACGGGGATCTCCAAACTTGCCCTGGTTGTTTTCTAATTGCTGGATCTCTTTATATTCCTTTAACTCCATAGCTTCCTCGTTCAGCGGGTCGCCATTCTCATAGTGCACAATACGTGCTGTATCGGTGGGCGACTCCATGTATACCCACTTGCCATGCCTCAGGTTGTCGCGATAGGAACCGACGATCTCCTTGAATCCATCGGGAAAATAGATGGTGAAAGGCCCATCCAGCTCTCCCTGATCATAACGGGCCATGAGCTTAACCCTTCCGTTTGGGAAGTACTGTTTGTATACCCCATTTCTCCGGCCATTTTTCCAGGTAGTGAGGTGTGAGGTGTCACCGTTGGGGAAGAACTTGACCGAATGTCCCTCGCGTTGACCCATATCATAGGATTCTTGCATGATCAACCGACCTTTGGTATTGTAAAATATCCAGGTGCTGTCTTTTTTCTGATCGACGTACAATCCTTCAGCACGCTTTTGTCCTTGTTTGTTGCATAATTTGGCGTAAACACCGCCTGGATAACTGTGGTCCATAATGGCCATGGTGTTGCCATTGGGAAAATATCGTTTGAAAGTTCCCTTGGGTTCGCCGTGCTCAAAATGTCCCCGGTATTTTTCCTGGCCGTTGGGGTATGTTTTGACCCATAAACCATGCTTGTGGCCCTGCTGATCATATTGATTGAGGGTGTCCTGGCTTTGGCCCCTCATCGGGGCAGCCAGGAACAGGATCAGCAAAATGGTAGCAGGTATCTTGTACATGATCGGTTGCATTTTGATGTTTATGCAAAAATAGTAAACATTTCATGAAAGGAGATTTATCTGGGTCAATTAAACAAAAAAGCCGGCCCACCACAGGCGGGACGGCTTTTTTATCAGGTTGGAAGGGTGATTTACTTCACCTCTTCAAAATCTACATCGGTTACTTCACCATCGTCGTTGTTGTTTCCTTTATTCGATGAAGAACCTTGTTGCTGTCCGGAAGTGCTTTGTCCTCCTGTTTGCTCTCCGCCAGCCTGTTGCTGTGCGTTGTAGATTTCCTGTGATGCAGCTTGCCAGGCGTTGTTGAGGTCTTCCATCTTCTGATCGAGTTCTTCGATGTTCTCATTCTTATGGGCTTCCTTCAAGGCCTCAAGTGCATCCTGGATGGGTTTCTTCTTTTCTTCGGAGATCTTATCTCCAAATTCCTTCAGTTGTTTTTCGGTTTGGAAGATCAGACTGTCGGCTTTGTTGAGCTTATCCACCCGCTCTTTGCGCTGCTTGTCCTCTTCTTCATGCTGCTTGGCTTCCTCTTTCATACGGTTGATCTCTTCTTCGCTCAGGCCGGAGGAAGCTTCGATGCGTATGCTTTGCTCTTTGCCGGTCGACTTATCCTTGGCCGATACGTTCAATATACCGTTGGCGTCAATATCGAAGGTCACTTCAATTTGAGGTACGCCTCTGGGTGCCGGCGGAATGCCGTCGAGGTGGAAACGACCGATGGATTTGTTGTCTTTGGCCATAGGACGTTCACCCTGCAGAACGTGGATCTCTACTGAAGGCTGGTTGTCGGCAGCCGTGGTGAAGACCTCCGATTTCCTGGTGGGTATGGTGGTGTTGGCTTCGATAAGCTTGGTAAATACACCGCCCATGGTTTCAATACCCAGTGACAGAGGTGTTACGTCCAGCAGAAGCACATCTTTGACATCACCGCCAAGCACACCCCCCTGGATAGCAGCACCAATGGCTACCACCTCATCGGGGTTGACGCCCTTGGAAGGCTTCTTGCCGAATATTTTTTCCACAGTTTGCTGAATGGCCGGTATACGTGTCGACCCTCCGACAAGGATGACCTCGTCGATGTCTTTGGCTTCGAAACCTGAATCCTTCAATGCGGTTTGACAGGGCTCGACCGTTTGCTGTACCAGATGATCGACCAACTGCTCAAACTTGGCACGGGTGAGTTTTTTTACCAGGTGCTTGGGCACACCTTCTACCGGCATGATATAGGGCAAATTGATCTCGGTGTTAGTGGCACTGGAGAGTTCAATCTTAGCCTTTTCAGCCCCCTCTTTGAGCCGCTGAACAGCCATCGGATCTTTTTTCAGGTCTACTCCTTCATCTTTCTGGAACTCTTCTGCCAACCAGTCAATGATCACCTGGTCAAAGTCGTCGCCCCCCAGGTGCGTGTCGCCGCGGGTGGACTTCACCTCAAAGACACCATCACCCAACTCCAGGATGGAGATGTCGAAAGTACCTCCACCCAGGTCAAAGACAGCTACACGCTGGTCCTTGTCCTGTTTGTCCAGGCCATAAGCCAGCGAGGCAGCCGTAGGTTCGTTGATGATCCTTTTGACTTCCAGTCCGGAGATTTCACCGGCTTCCTTGGTGGCTTGCCTTTGGGAGTCACTAAAATAAGCAGGTACCGTAACTACTGCTTCGGTGACTTCCTGTCCCAGGTAATCTTCTGCCGTTTTTTTCATCTTCTGCAAGATCATGGCAGAGATTTCCTGAGGGGTGTAGTTGCGGTCGTCTACCTTTATGCGGGGCATATTGTTGTCGCCCTTCACCACCTCATAGGAAACCCGGTTGATTTCCTTTTGTGTTTTGTCAAAACTTTCTCCCATGAAACGCTTGATTGACGATATAGTCTTCTGGGAGTTCGTTATAGCTTGTCGTTTAGCAGGATCTCCTATTTTCCGCTCACCATTTTCTACGAATGCTACCATGGATGGGGTGGTCCGTTTCCCTTCACTGTTAGGGATTACGGTTGGTTCATTGCCCTCCATAACAGCCACACATGAGTTGGTTGTTCCTAAGTCTATTCCTATTATTTTACCCATTTTTTCACCTATTTTTAATTCAACTTTTTTATTTTCCGTTTTTTTGTGATCAATGATTATGCCATAGTGCGTGGAACCAATTTTTGAGTTGTAACTTCCTGTATAAAAGCTGCTTGATATGGCAACCCGCAGCTGATGACAAACTGTCAGTCAGGATGAACAGAAATTCTTACAACGAATCGCTTTTATTGTTAGTTTTGTGGTTTGCATTGACGGAAAAAACATCCCTTATGTCAACAGGAAAAAAGATCAAGAAAGTCACCACTCATGTATTGCATGAGATGAAGCACCGCAAGGAGAAGATTGCCATGCTCACGGCTTATGATTACTCGATGGCTCGTATTCTGGACCGGGCTGAGATTGATGTGATACTGGTAGGCGATTCGGCCTCTAATGTCATGGCGGGCAATGAGACCACCCTCCCCATCACCATGGATGAGATGATCTATCATGCCAAATCGGTGGTAAAGGCGGTAGAGCGTGCCTTCGTGGTAATGGATCTGCCGTTTGGTTCTTATCAGGGCAATTCGAAGGAAGCCCTGATGTCAGCTATTCGGATGATGAAGGAAACCGGTGGACATGCTGTCAAGATGGAAGGAGGCAGTGAGATCCAGGATTCGGTTAAGCGTATCCTTTCTGCCGGTATACCCGTTATGGGTCATCTGGGTCTGACGCCTCAGTCGATTCATAAGTTTGGTACCTATGTTGTGCGCGCTACTGAAGAGGATGAAGCACAAAAACTGATTGACGATGCCCATGTATTGGAAGAGGCCGGTTGCTTTTCACTGGTTCTGGAGAAAGTTCCGGCGCACCTGGCTGCCCGGGTGGCAAGAGAACTTACCATTCCCGTTATTGGTATTGGCGCCGGAAATGAAGTGGATGGACAGGTGCTTGTTTTGCATGATATGCTGGGCATCAACCAGGATTTTTCCCCGCGCTTTCTGCGCCGGTATCACAATCTCTTCGCTGAGATACTGGGATCGGTACAAACCTATATCCAGGATGTGAAAAATGTAGACTTTCCCAACGAGAACGAACAATATTAGTAAGCGGCCTATGCAGGTCCTCTATGAAGACAACCATCTGATTGCAGTCAATAAAACCAACAGCGATCTGGTACAGGGCGACCGTACGGGAGATGTGGCCCTGAACGAAAGCATCAAGCAATACCTGAAGGAAAAATACAACAAGCCGGGCAATGTCTATTTGGGTGTGATCCACCGACTCGACCGTCCGGTGAGCGGAGTGGTGCTCTTTGCCAGAACCAGCAAGGCGCTTTCCCGTATGAACCAGCAGTTTAAAGAAAAACAGGTCGAAAAGACCTATTGGGCGATAGTGAAGAATTTGCCCGTTCCGCCCAGCAGCGAGCTGAAACATTATCTGGTAAGAAACACAAAGAAAAATAAATCCTTTTCCTTTGATACCCCGCGGAAAGATGCCAAGGAAGCCAGTATGACCTACATAACCCTGGCAAGTTCCGATCGGTACCATTTGCTGGAGATCCACCTGCATACCGGCAGGCATCACCAGATTAGAAGCCAGTTATCCGGGATTGGCTCGCCCATCAAGGGCGATCTGAAGTATGGCTTCGATCGCAGCAATAAAGAAGGTGGGATCAGCCTGCATGCCCGGAAAATTCATTTTATACACCCGGTTCAAAAATCTCCTGTTACCATCGTTGCCAATCCTCCCAGAGACAATCTCTGGGATTTTTTCCTTACCCAAATGGATCAGGATCCAAAGAAATGAGCATTTTTTTTGCCTTTTTATAGCTTTATATTTCTGGAGCCCCCGAAAAAAGTGATTTATGGAGCTTATTGATCTGGTTTTACCCTTCATTTGCGCTTTTCGTGCGTATTTCATTGTTTTGCTCCCGGAGATCGACCCCCTTTTTCAACAATAATTGGGCAACTTGTTGAAAAAAAATTATTAAATATCGGTATAATGAGCATTCCGGTTAACAAATTGATATTCTGATAATTAAAAGCATGATTTTTGGTTAAAACGCTAACAATGAGATTTTTTTTTAAGGATTTCTTTTGAATTTTATCGAAAAAATTTGCATTTTTACTCTATAAATTCATAAATTCGTGAACAGATCGAACTTTTTGAAGGGATGCTAAAGGAAAGTCAAGCATCATGCTAATTTGAAATAAGTTTTATTACTAACTCCAAAAACAGTTAATTATGAACAAAGCAGAATTAATTGATTCCATCGCAAAAGATGCCAATTTAACAAAGGCCGATGCCAAGAAGGCGCTTGACGCATTTGTAAAAGCTACTACCAAGTCACTGAAAAAAGGCGACCGAGTAGCACTGGTAGGATTTGGTTCCTTCTCCGTAGCAAGAAGAAGCCAAAGAACAGGTAGAAATCCGCAAACGGGTAAACCTATTACCATTAAAGCTAAGAATGTTGTTAAATTCAAGCCTGGATCTGATCTTTCAGATGCAGTGCAGTAAAGAATACTCTTATTCAAAAAAAAGGGAGTACGGTTGTGCTCCCTTTTTTTAATGTTCATTATGGAGCATAAGAAACTGGTAGAATATCTCTCGGGGTTCATCACCGAGCGCCGGCGTGAGCTTTTTGAGCGGGTATTGGAGCAGCGTACCCGGTATATTACGGTTGTGCTTGAAGATATCTATCAGCCGCACAACGCCAGCGCTGTTCTGCGTTCAATGGATTGCTTCGGGGTCCAGGATGCCCATATCATTGAAAACGTCAACGAGTACCGGATTAATCCGGATGTAACGCTGGGTGCCTCCAAATGGCTCAGCCTGGTTCGTTATAATACTTCCCGGGACAATACCAACAAGGCCCTGCAGGGGCTGAGAGAGAAAGGTTATCGCCTGGTAGCCACAACCCCCCATGAACAGGATGTTTCTTTACCCGGATTCAAGCTGGAAGAAGGACCAGTAGCCTTGCTTTTCGGAACTGAGATGCGGGGCCTCAGCGATAAGGCCATGTCCATGGCCGATGAATACCTAAAAATTCCCATGTATGGATTTACTGAGAGCTTCAATATAAGCGTTTCCGCTGCCATTATCCTCTACCATCTGAAAGACAAACTATCACAATCCCACCTCCATTGGAAGTTGAAACCGGAGGAGCGGACAGAGTTGCTGCTCCATTGGTTGAAAAAATCCATCAAGCGGTCAGATCTGTTGATCAAGGAATTTTTATCCAGATAAACGAACCTTTTATCACCTGCCTTCGTATTTTTATAAAAAAATACTATCTTTAACCTTTGAGGAGCCAGGTCCATCCATAACTGCATACACCGGCATGTTCATTAAGATGGGGCTCTTCACCGGGGAACTATCCATAAAGCCCGACTCATCCCTATGGAGGCATTTCCCAGCTATTTTGGAAACATAAAAATATCAGCACAATGAATTGTATCATTATTGATGATGACCCTTTGTCTTTGCAAGTTGTAGAGGAGTTCGTTAAACGAACCGAGTTTCTGGAGCTCAAGTATACCTTTAATGATGCCGTGGAGGCCATCAATACAATAAATGTCAGTGAGGAAAATATCGACCTGATATTTTTGGATATTGAGATGCCCGAGATGTCGGGTATTGAATTCCTGAACACAGTCAAAGACCTGCCCCAGGTGATCATCATTTCTTCCCAGGAAAAATATGCCTTGCAGGCCTTCGATTACGACGTGGTGGATTATCTTCTTAAGCCAATCACTTTCAGCAGGTTTTACAAAGCTGCCTCGAAAGCCCAGAATAATGCCGCCACAACAGAGTTGCGACAGAAGCAGAAAAACGAGATCTTCATCAAGAAAGATTCTGCCCTGGTAAGATTGAAGTATGATGATATCCTTTGGGTGGAAGCCATGGAAAACTATGTGGTGATCAATTCCTATGATCAAAAGTTTACCATCCATTTCACCATGAAGAGCATCATACAGCAATTGCCCTCCGATCGTTTTAAACGGGTTCACCGCTCTTATATCGTGAATGTGGGAAATATCGATCGCATCGAGGACAACTATGTGATCATAAAAGGACGTAAAACCACCAAGAGCATTCCCATTGGCAAAGCATACAAGGAAAAGTTCCTTAAAGAGATCAATCTCATCGGAAAATAGTCACCACAAAAAAAAATGCAAAATGGGCTGTCCTGGATGATTACCGGGACAGCCTTTTTTATTGAAGGGGATAGACCTGTCAACTGACTGAACGCTATTGAAATTTATTTTTTACCAGGTATTTCGTAAAATCGTCTCCTTCGTATTTGGTATATTCGAAGTTTACCTCTTCTTCAAATTTTACTCCGCTCATATCGGTGGGATCATAAAACTTTGCATACTTGAAAGTCACATCATCCTCAAAAACCGAGTTTTTGAAGGATACGCCCCCGGGAAACTCGCTGTATTTGAAGGAGGCCTCCCTTCTGAAAATGCTCTCCAGGAAGTTCACCTGGTCATCAAACTCCGCATATTTGAAGTTGGCATAGTCTGAAAATTTTACATGTCCAAAATCGGCTGCTTCCTCAAATTCGGCGTATTTGAAGTTGGCTTCCCCGTTAAAACCGCTTTCTTGGAAAAGGGCCGGTTGATTAAATTCAGCATATTTAAAATGGGCTTCCTCATCGAATTGGCAGTCTTGAAAGGCTGCGTTCCGGGAGAACTCGCTGTACTTGAACAGGGCCTCTTCTTCGAAGCGGCTTGCTGAGAACTTTGACATTTTGTCAAACGCTGAATACTTGAACAGGGCATCTCCCCGGAAGGTACAATTTTCGAAAACCACATCTTCGTGGAACATGGCATTGTAGAGCTCATCCTCATCATCGTCTTTGAAATAGGCAAGCACATCTTCCTGAAAGGTGCAATTGGTAAAGGATATGGGTACGTTGATATGGGCTTCGTAGGTATCTGTGCCGAACATTGATTTGTCTGTGACTTCCCGGTCCTTCACCTTCACAAAACCCAAATGACCTGTGATGGTGACGTTTTTCAGTTCTACGGCCCGGCCCTGGTCGATCATGGATAGGATCTCATCGGCCTTCATGGTTTTTTGACCCGTGGCAGCGGTGGTAACGAGAAGCAGGCAAATACCCGCCAGTTGGATGAAGGTTTTCATAATGTTGATTTTTGATTAAACATTCTTCTTAAAAGACGCAATAAAAATTGGGGTGCTGCGTCAACAACTTTTTCTATCTTTGCCCCTCAAAGATCATTGAGGGTAGTTTCTGCCAGACAGTGCAACACCTGAAAAATTGGTTGAATGGTTTCATTGGAAGACATACGTGTGGAATATAGTGGCCATCTGCTTTTCGGAGACATTTCCTTTTTCATAAGGGAAGGCGAAAAGGTTGGACTGGTGGGGAATAACGGCTCCGGCAAAAGTACTTTGCTGAAGCTTATTACCGGTGATTTGCAGCCTACTGCCGGACAGGTGAACCGGCCGGGATCTATGCGTATTGGTTATCTTCCCCAGCATATGGAGCATCAGGAGGGTGAGACGGTTTACAACGCGGTGTTTCATTCCCTCGAGCAGATATCTTCCCTTCATCGTGGTATAGAAGAGATGAACCGGCAGATAGCCGATCGCTCGGATTACAACAGCAAGGATTATGCTGAGACGATCAACAACCTTTCCTCCATGACCGAGAAATATCATATGTTAGGAGGAGACAGGATTGATTCGGTGATTGAGCGCACCCTGAACGGTTTGGGATTTGACCGGGAGGACTTGAATGCGCCCATGTACACTTTCAGCGGTGGCTGGAAGATGCGGGTGGAGCTGGCCAAGATCCTGCTCAATGAGCCCGATCTGCTGTTGTTGGATGAGCCTACCAATCATCTCGACATCGAATCCATTCAATGGTTTGAAAATTATCTGGCCCGTTTTCAGGGAAGTGTTGTGTTGATCTCCCACGACCGGGCCTTTCTGGATGCCGTCACCAACCGTACCATCGAACTGAACCTGGGGCGGCTGTATGACTTCCGGCTGTCCTATTCCCAATACAAGATAGAACGCCAGAAGCTCAGGGAACAGCAGCAAGCGGCCCGGGAGAATCAGCAGAAGAAGATCCGGGAAACCGAACAATTTATCGAACGCTTTCGCTATAAGGCTAATAAAGCATCCCTGGTACAGTCGCGCATCAAACAATTGGAGAAGATGGAGCAGGTGCAGGTGGATCAGGAAGATCAAAAAACCATGCATATACGTTTTCCATCGCCCCCCAGGTCAGGAAGAGAAGTATTAAAGGCAACCCATGTGACCAAGCATTACGGGGAAAAGCTGGTGCTGGACCATGTCGATTTTCTGATCGAAAGAGGAGAACGGGTGGCTTTTGTTGGCCGCAACGGGGAAGGGAAGACCACCATGGCCCGTGTTTTGATCCGCGGCACCGATTATGAGGGACGGGTCACCGTAGGGCATAATGTAGAGATAGGTTACTATGCACAGAATCAGGATGAGTTGCTCGATGACAACCTGACGGTTTTTCAGACCCTCGATCAGGTTGCTGAAGGCGAGGTGAGAAAACAGGTGCGCAGCATCCTGGGTGCCTTCCTTTTCCAGGGAGAGGATGTAGACAAAAAAGTATCGGTGTTATCCGGAGGAGAGCGCTCACGCCTGGCGCTGGCCCGGTTGCTTTTACATCCCTACAACATGCTGATACTCGACGAGCCGACCAACCACCTCGATATGCGATCCAAAGAGGTTTTAAAACAAGCCCTCCGGGATTTTCAGGGAACCCTTCTGGTGGTCTCACACGACCGGGATTTCATGGACGGTTTGGTGGGCAAAGTCTATGAATTCAGGAACCACCATATGAAGGAACATATCGGCGGCATCTACGATTTTCTCAGGAAGCGGCAGCTTAGTCGGCTGGATGAACTGAATGCCGATTCCCGGGCCTCATCATCGAATGGTGCCCGGGCAGATAACCCTTCAGAACAGGTAAAAACCAACGGCAGTAAGCAAGACCATCAGAAGAGAAAGGCCCATAAAAACAAGCTCCGTAAGGTGGAAAAACATGTTGAAAGCTCGGAGAAGAAGATTGCAGATCTGGAGAAGCAAATGGAGGAGTTGAATGAGAAGATGGCCGATCCGCAACATATGAATGACCCCGATATTTATGCCAGATACGATAAGCTGCGCCATGACCATGAAAGGGAGATGAAGCGGTGGGAAGAGCTACATGCCGAGTTGGAAGCCCTTCAAAATCCCAACAAATAGACAACCCATTTCTTTACATATAACATGACATCCAACAGGCAGAATTTCACATACGGCCTGCGGGCCACCATGGAGGCCATCACCTCGGGTAAGGCCATCGATAAGGTTCTGATAAGAAAGGGTCTGAAGGGTGAGCTTTTTCAGGAGCTGTTCTCCATGATCCGCGAACGTGAGGTGCCTTTTCAGCATGTGCCATCGAAGAAGTTGGAGCGCATCACAAAAAAGAACCATCAGGGGGTGATTGCTTTTCTCTCGCCGGTAGAGTTTTACAGGGTAGAGGAGGTGTTGCCCGGTATTTTTGAGCGGGGCCAAATGCCTTTTCTTATGGTGCTGGATGGACTGACCGATGTGCGAAATTTTGGGGCGATCCTGCGTACGGCGGAGTGCGCCGGTGTGAACGGGGTGGTGATACCTTCCAGGAGCTTTGCCCGCATCAGCGAGGATACGGCCAAAACATCCGCAGGCGCCTTATACCGGATACCCTTATGCCGGACACCGGATCTGGGGGAAAGTGTGGATTATATTAAAAAAAGCGGGATTCAGGCAGTAGGGGTCACTGAAAAGACCGATCACCTCTACTATGACCTCGATTTTAACCGGCCCACGGCGCTGGTAATGGGAGCCGAGGATAAGGGCATCTCACCGGCCCTGCTCAACAAACTGGATCATCGGGCTAAGATACCCCTGGCCGGTGATATCGAATCACTCAATGTATCGGTAGCGGCCGGGGTGATGATTTACGAGGTCGTCCGCCAACGAACACCCTCCAGCGCTTAGCGCAGCGCTAAGCGCTCCTTACTGTTCATCAGCGTACACCAAACAGCGCT
>JAGXLL010000057.1 GCA_018334675.1 Bacteroidales bacterium
TCCTTTTCTCTCTCTTGGGCATCTTCCTTGGCCTGCTTCAGGCTGTCGCGCACCTGTATCAGGGCGGCGCCCAAACGATCTTCTTCGCTGTCGCTCGTAAGGCTGACATCAATATTGCCCCGGGCAATCTCGGAAGCAAACTTGATTTTTTCCGTATAATGATCCACAAAACGATTCAGGTAATCAGCCAACTGCTGCCATATGCCAAGTAAACCCCCGGAGATCTTACTGGAAGAATCTACGTCTCCGCGGGCCATATCTGCGAGAAGATCATTAAAGGAGTCTGCCGGCCGGGTAACCATCCTGATCGTGTACCATACAACAACGCCTATGATCAACAAAGCCCCCAGGGCAGTGATCCAGATAAAGCCGGTGTGCATCTCGCGGGTGGGTGCAATACCTTTCTCCGGCAGGGCGTTGCCCACATAGGTAAGCCCCTCATGGCCTTCCATCTTTATAGGATTTAAGGTGACAGAATAGTTCTGATCTCCATGGGAAGCCGTAAAGCTAAACTTCTGGCCCCGGGCCAATCTGTCGGCCAGATCCTCCCCGGCCTGATCAAAAATGCGGTTGGGATCCACCGGCGATGCTGCGGAACTGTTCCGCGAAGAACCCACAACATCCCCTTCGCTTGTCATAACAAAAGAAAAGCTTTGCTGCCTGAAATTTTTCGTGATCTGCCGGGCCTGTTGCTCATGTCGGCTCCTCACTTGCTGTATGTTATAGAAATTGGCAAAAAATAATACCAACGCTGAAGCTATAAGAACAACAAACAACATTTTCTGCTTCAGGCTTAGTTTTGTTTGAGTCGATCGCATAATACAGGATTTTTTAGTTGCCTATACGTAGAAGTGCATCAGGAGTTCGGTCAAAGCTAGACAATAAACCGCCCTGTTGCGTATTGGTTAGAATGCAATTTTACAAAATAAATTCCGGGTTGAAGACCCTCGAGAGAAAACTTCAAATAATCGGCTTCACGAACAACTCCGGGTTGATAGGCCCTTCCGGCTATATCAAACAGATCCATTTGCACCGGCCGCTCAAAGGTATCGGGCACCCTTATCCGGATATGATTCCCTGAATACAACAAGTCCAGCCGGTCCTTTTCCGGCTGGCCATAGGCCTGAGTAGCCGGTTGCGCCTCGAAAAAATTCAGGTTGAAGCCTCCGGTCTCTATGCGTATTTGAAAAGTATGTGCCCCGGCTTCCATGAAAACAGGTTCCATCGCCAGGGTCTGCCACTTCTGGTACCCACCGGTATTGGGAACAGTCATTTTATTGCCCACCTGCTGCCCGTCGATAGTAAGGGAGAACTTCCCTCCTTCCTGCTCCGAGGCTACCCGGAATGAAAGGGCATAACTGCCTTCTTCTTCCACCTGGATGGTATACTGGAGCCATTCACCATCCTCGATCCATCCCACGTTAAATCCATTGGTTTGTTGGTCTTCACAAGGCTCGATGTCCACCCCGTCGTTGCGGTAGGCTCCGCCCCGGTTGGTTGGAGCACGGAACTCGGTATTGGAATAATCGTTGTCGTAATAGGCGTGCTTGACACGGCCCAAATCGTAATCCACGGCATACACTTTGCCCGGGAAGCTATGGGGTTTATAGGGTTTTGTCTCTGCCGTGCGGGTCTGGCGGAACATGGCATCGATCACGTCGCGGTTGTAGATGCAATGCTCGAGTTTCAGGTTTTCCGCCAGCTGCATCAGGGCATCGCGGGCTTCGGACTCTGAAGGTTTGGGGGCATTGCCCCGCCAGTATTCCAGCAGCTCTTTGTAGCCAGGGTTCATCTTAACGGTTAGCGGGTTATTCTGATCACCCAGCTGTTTCTCGGGCCACCAGGACCACCCTATTTGGTGTTGATCGAGCAGGCGGATCAAATTGGTAAACCAGGTGTTGGAATTTTCACCTGTTTCTCCTAGCCACAGGGGTATGTTATACTGCTCTCTCATATCCAGGAATTCCTGTATGGCAGCCTGGGTGTTGGGGTTCCAGTATTTATGGAAGCTGTAAACCATATTATCATCCCAGGGAGGGGTGAGGCCGTTAAAATTGTTGGCCCAGCAGTTGCCCTCGATAAAGATGATGTGGTTTTGATCCACCGTCCGGATGGAGTCGGTGATACGCACCAGCAGCTTATAAAGGGGTTTGTTCAGTGTATCCTGGCATCCGTTGCGGGCATTGTCGCCCTCAAAATTTCCCTCGAAGGTCCAGTTGGTCTCGTTGATCAGGTCGTAACCTCCCATCCAGGGTTCATCGGCATAACGCTTAGCCAGTTTCTTCCATAGTGCAGCGGTTTTTTTCCTGTTGAATTCGCTCTCCCACAGGGAAGGCTTATCGGGATCGTAGTCGCTGATTGAGGCGTTATAGCCCTGACCACCGGGAGCGGCGTGCAGGTCGAGGACCAGGTACATCTGATTCTGCTCACACCACTTCAGCAGGGTATCGAGCATGCGGAACCCGCGTTCTTTCCATGTAACCTCTCCCTGCACCGGTTCTTCCTGGATAGGGGGAGTAAACCATTTGTAATGCATGGCCACCCGCACACTGTTAAAGCCCCAGGCTTTCAGTGAATCCAAATCAACCCTTCTGAAGTGATTTTCCAGCCAGGCATCGTAAAAATCATCCTTAAACGACTCGCTGGTTAATTCGGCTACGTGTTGCTCGAACTCGTGCTGGGTAGGTGCAAAATCTGAACTCCTCAGCATATATCCTTCCTGAAGCATCCAGCCACCCAGGCCCATGCTTTTAAGAATGTAAGGTGCTCCCTGGCCATCGACGATTTTTTGTCCTTCGGTGGTCAGAAAACCCTGGGCATGAAGGGAAAATGGCAGCAAGACAACCATCAAAAGCAAAAGACAGGGGGTTCTATGTATATTTTTCTTCATGGGTAACTAGCGCTTATTTTTTTAAGAATTTTCTTGTGCGGATGTGCCCGTCTGCAAAGGTCACCCTTACCAGGTACATGCCGGCAGGCAAAGCGGCAAAATCCAGACGGTAGTTTTGACGGGAATTTTCCAGGTTGGTTTTATGAATGCACGTGCCGGCAAGGTCAAACACTTCAGCCTCAAGGATCACCTCAGAAGAAGCCAGGTTAAGGTAGGCGTCGGCAGGGTTGGGGAATGTATGGAAAGAAGGCCCATCCCTTTCTTCCTGGATGCCCGTTTCCACCTGGGATAAAATGATACGGCCCAAATTGAAATTGGAACCATTAAATTCAAGGCGCAACAGACTGTCGGCAGGGCTAAGTGTAATGGGGGAACTTTCAAACCCCTCAAAACGATCCCATCCTCCTGTATTTCCTGCCTGCAGGCTAGAAACAACCTTTTCGCCGTTGATCAAAACATCCACGGATCCATTGGTCTGTTCCGCTGAAGCCATGCGCAATATCACTTTGACGGTAGTCTCCTGTTCAACCCGGAACGTGTATTCCACCCATTCGCCGTCATTGATCCAGCCGATGCTGCCATGGCCCTGGTCCCCCAGCTGGGTATCCACCCCTTCATCCTGGCGTACACCCTGGCCCTCATTGACGGTGTTCCAATCGTGGTAGGCCACACCTTCACCTCCATAATCGTAATGGGTAGGATCGATGGTATCTGGCAGGATACGGGTCACTTTCGGATCCGGATAAGGATATTGACGTCCGGGCGCCCATACTTTGTGATGGATCGTATAATTGCCGCAGGAATTGCTGATCTGGAGGCTGAGTGAGTCGGCCCGTTCTGGCCAGTCTACTTCCAACGAGTCTGTTCCCTCACCTGAAAGTACAGTGGCTCCTTCAGGTACACTCCACTGATAGGTGGTTTGGCTCATCTCCTCAACTGAAAAAAGCAAGGGGTCATCGCTGGCGCTGTAAAACATGGGCCCCGAGATGTGGGGTGGGCCCACCTCCACCTCAAGGGTATCGTGGTAAACATCGCCCTCCGCATGTATGGTACATCGGATCTCACCGGACCGGCAGCCCCAGTTTACTGCTATCTCCTTTTCTCCTGCCCCGCCGACCACCTGGGCACCATCTGGTACCTCCCATTCATACGAGGCCGCATTGTGCACCTTCGAGGAAAAAACCACCCGGCGTTGACGGGGCGCCACCCGGGCTGGTCCCTCTATGAATTCATCTATCTGATCGGGCGATTGATACACCCGCACATAATCTACTTCCATCCGAACGGGAAAGATGCTGTTGTCGACACCTTTCACACCGCCCCAGGTACCGCCGATGGCAATATTCAGCAACATATGAAAAGGATGATCGAAAGGCCATTTTTGCCAGCCCTCCCCCTCATTTTCATAAGTAAAATAAAGCTGATCATCCACATACCATCGGATCTCGGAAGCCGTCCATTCAATGGCATACACATGGAAAGCCTCCATGGCGTCGGGCACCTCAATCGAATCGCCCCGCTGGGTGCCCTGCATATGGTTGTAGGCATCGGTATGGATGGTGCCATGGATGATGCCTTCTTTCCAGCCCACATGTTCCATGATGTCCATCTCTCCATTGTCGGGCCAGCCTCCGTCGCCATAGATCCATTCGGTAGGAAGCATCCAGATGGCAGGCCAGGTGCCTCTGCCCTCGGGCAGTTTGGCCCTGACCTCCATCCGGCCATAAACCCAATCCCCCTTATTTTTCGTGGTCAAGCGGGCAGAAGTATAGTCGCTGCCCTGATAGGATTCCTTATGGGCCTCAATGATCAGCCGGCCGTTTTCCTGGCGGGCATTTTTTAACCTTCGATGGGTATAGAACTGCAATTCTTCATTGCCCCATCCATGTCCACCCACCTCATAGTTCCACCGGGTGGAATCCACATGGCCCTGCCCGTCAAACTCATCCTGCCAGATCAACAGTTGCTGCGCCCTGGAACCTGTTCCCAATCCCAGGAAAAGCGCCAGCCATATCAAAACCCTAAGCTTCATCTTTTCAATGTAAATTCACCTTCTTGTACATCTTCTGAGCTGGAGCCTGTAAAAACCTTAAAATAGCCGGGTTCTGCCTTATATTCCATGTCCTTGGTATAGAAGGCCAGGTCTTCAGCCTCCAGCTCAAACACCACCTCTTTTTCTTGTCCCGCCTCCAGGCGGATCTTTTCAAATCCTTTCAGTTCTTTCACCGGACGGGTCACACTGCCCACCATATCGCGCACATACAGTTGCACCACTTCTTCGCCTGCGAGCTCCCCGGTATTTTGAACCTTTACACTTACTTCCAAAGTCTCGTCAAATCCAATTTCTTTTTGGCTGAGCCGGGGTTCAGCGTACTCAAAGGTGGTATAGCTCAATCCATAACCAAAAGGATAGAGGGGTTTGTTGGGTCCGTCAATATATTTGGAAGTATATCGCTGATCCTCCACCTTGGGCCGACCCGTATTTTTATGTTCGTACTGTACCGGCACCTGACCCACTGAGTATGGGAAAGAGGCAGTTAGTTTGCCGGAAGGGTTATAGTCGCCAAACACCACATCGGCTATGGCATTTCCGCCTTCGGTGCCGGGCAGCCAGGCCTCCAGGATGGCAGGAGCCTTTTTATCCACCTCGGGTATGGCCAGGGGTCTGCCGTTCATCAGTATAACCACCAGGGGTTTATCCAGCTTGGTCAGCTCCATGACCAGCTCTTTTTGAACGCCGGGCAAACCAATGTCCATACGCGAGAGGGCTTCTCCCGACATCATGGCACTTTCTCCCACAACGGCCACAACGGCATCAGCCTGGCGGGCCGTCTCCAGGGCCTCGGCAAATCCTTCCTTGCTCTGACCTGTAAAAGAAGCTCCTTGAGCATAGGAAAGGTTGGTCTCATCACCCAGCTTATTGCGAAAGCCTTCCATCACGTTGATCACGTGTCTGCCTTCGCCGCGGGCCGACCAGGTGCCGATATACTCATCATCGGCCTGAACCAGCGGGCCAATCAGGGCAATATCCTCCAGGTCCTTGCTCAGGGGCAGCACATCCCCGTTCTTAAGCAGGACCATGGATTTGCGTGCTGATTCACGGGCAAAAGCACGGTTGTCATCGCTCAACAGCTCGCGCTCTTCCCTTTCCTGATCACAATATTTATAGGGATCTTCAAAAAGACCCAATTCAAACTTCTTGGTCAATATGCGCCGGACCGCTTCATTGATATGGACATCGGTGATCCGGCCATCTTCCAACAGGTTCTTCAATTCCTGTTGATACACTTTTCCCTCCATATCCATATCGATGCCGGCATTCATAGCCAGGTCACCGGCTTCATATTTGTCAGCGGCAACGCCGTGAGGGATCATCTCCTGGATCGAGCCCCAGTCGGAGACGATAAAACCATCAAATCCCCATTGATCTTTGACCAGGCCTCTGACCAGCTCGCGGCTGCCGGTGAGGGGTACCCCGTTGAGCTCATTGAACGACGACATGAAAGTGGCGACACCTTCATCTACGGCAGCCTTGAAAGGTGGTAGATACGTCTCATGAAGCCGTCGCATGGACATGTCCACGGTATTGTAATCGCGGCCACCCCGGGGAGCGCCGTAAGCTACATAATGTTTGGCACAGGCCAGCATGGTGTTGTCTTTGGAAAAATCTTCACCCTGGAATCCGCGGATGCGCGCGCGAGCAACTTTGGAGCCATAATAGGGATCTTCGCCGGCACCTTCCATAACACGTCCCCAGCGGGCATCACGGGAGATGTCCATCATGGGTGCAAAGGTCCAGTGTTGTCCCGCTGCTGTAGCCTCTTCGGCAGCAATACGGGCTGCCTTTTCAATGGCCTCCAAATCCCAGCTGGCACTCTCGCCAAGGGGCACGGGGAAAATAGTTTTGTACCCATGGATCACATCATATCCAAAGATCAAAGGAATGCCCAGGCGGGATTCTTCTACAGCAATCCTTTGTATTTTACGGGTATATTCAGCTCCATTCACATTGAGCATGGAGCCTACCATGCCTTCTCTTATCTGTTGCTGGTAATCCTGGTTCAGGGTCACCGGTCCGGTCACCTCGCCATCGCCGGTCAACTGGTTCAACTGACCGATCTTTTCCTCCAACGTCATCCGGTTCATCAACGAATCTACCCTGGAAGCTACATCTTTTTCGGTATCCGACTGAGCCAGTACACCGACTCCGGCAAGTATGGCTGCCAAAAAAATAAAAAGCGATTTAAGCTGGTACATATTTTTTCTGTTTTTTCCCATTGTTAAACAAAATAAGGCCCACCCGGAAAACATCCGGGCAGGCAGATCCGCAATGATTTAGGTAAAACTTAATGTCCTTCTCATGGTATCAAAAAGCTGAAGGATATGACCCAGAAAAGGTTCCATCGCGGAAAGATATTTTCAAAGAGCTGTTGAGATCTCTCTGGATCGAAAAAAGAGTGCCTCATCAAGCCAAAACCAAGCAACTTAAAGTACCCCGGTCAGATTGGCTCTTTTTCCTGATCTTTCTTTTTTATTCAGGTTTATTGATAAACCCTCACATAGTCAATTACCATGCGGGCAGGAAAAATGCTTTCATCCACTCCTTCCTGACCGCCCCAGTCACCCCCAACAGCAATGTTCAATATAAGATGAAATGGATGATCGAAAGGCCAGGCACTCCAGCCAGCTCCATTGTTGTGGTAGGTAAAATAATGCTGGTCATCGACATACCATTGAATCTTTTCAGGACTCCACTCAATGGCATAGGTGTGAAAAGCATCCATGGCATCGGGTACCTGGATTTGTTCGCCCTTTTGTGTACCATCGGCATGATTGAAATCTTTGGTATGGATGGTTCCATGAATCACCCCCGGATTGTATCCCACATGTTCCATGATGTCAATTTCACCATTGTCGGGCCAACTTCCGTCGCTGTATTTCCAGTCGGTGGGGAGCATCCATATGGCCGGCCAGGTGCCTATGCCGGAAGGCAGCTTGGCCCGCACCTCAATGCGGCCGTAGGTCCAATCCCCCTTGTGGCGGGTTACCAGCCGGGCAGAGGTGTATTCCTTTCCCTTGTAATCTTCTCTGCGTGCGGTGATGATCAGCTTTCCGTCTTCTACCCGGGCATTGGCTTGGCGGGTTTCGGTATAGTATTGAAGTTCGTTGTTACCCCAACCATGGCCTCCTGTATCATAACTCCATTTGGCGGAATCAACAAGCCCCGGATCATTGAATTCATCTTGCCACAGGGGCTCAACCTGGGAATGGGCACCACCGCTCAGGAGAAGGCCCAAAAAGAGCATGAGTAATAACCAATATCGCATCATTCTTATGACAGTTTAAAACTTGAATTATAATTTTTTTGGCTCTGTTTTTCAATCTGATAGATCATGAGAAAGCGCAGGTACAAAACCCGAAAAACAAGTATGGATTCGGTAAATAATCTGCGGCATGACAATTCAATACAAACCCAATGGAATATTTTAATGGGGTAAAATGCATAAATAAGGAAGTAGGATGTTTAGGGATTAGCCCAAGAGACCAGGCTAATTTCCTGAATCCTAAAACGCCCATTTATTCCCGGGTCTTGTGCCCGGGAATAAATGAAGCGCTAACCCATTGGAAAAAACCCTAACAAATGCAGATGAAGTAGGGTCTCCGGATTAATAACCCGGGTTATTTTCCGTAATCTCTCTGTTGTTTCGCATCTCCACAAGGGGTATGGGGAAGAGGTTGTGTTTGCCTTCCACAAATCCTCTGTCGCTTAGCTCTTGTTCAGCCAGCCCCCAGCGGACCAGGTCAAGGAAACGATGGCCTTCAAAAGCCAGCTCTCTTCTTCTTTCCTGAACGATGGCGTCAAAAAGGTCTTCACCACTGGCGGTCACATCGACCAGACCGGCACGGTCTCTGACTTTGTTCAGCTCAGTCCGGGCCCTGTCTTCATTGTCGTCGCGCATATAGGCTTCTGCAGCCATCAACAGGACATCGGCATAACGGATCATCCTGAAATTGGTTCCATAGTTCAGTTCGCCTGTAGCGCCACCTTCCCAGGTGGTTTCCGGGATCCTGGGATGATACTTGATCCGGAGATAACCTTCATAACCATAGGCATCTGCAGCATTGATGCCGCCGCCCCAGGCCTCCAGGGTATCTTCAGATATAACGCTTGAAGGTCTTCTTATATCATCCTGAGAATAGGCGCTATAAACTTCCGGGGTTGCGGGAAGGAAACCCCAGCCACCTAACAGGTCCGTATTACCGGGATTAAAACCCTGATCCCATCGCTGGCCAATCAGCTGAATGATGATGTTGGATTCAACACCACGGGAAGCCCAGGGGAAGTTGCCCCAGTTGTACTGTTCCTCTGAAGTATAATTTATTTCAAACAGGGATTCCTCTCCAAACTCCTCGGGTTTGGTGAACAGTGTCCCATAATCATCTATCAGATCATATTCCTCGGAAGTGATCACATCATTAAAATATCCGGCAGCATCACCCCATTCTTCCTGAAAGAGGTGCGCCTTACCCAGCAGGGCACGGGCAGCACCTTTGGAGGCACGGAAATTATCCTGGTCGGAGTATTCACTCTTCAGGGGCAATACAGCTATGGCATCCTGAAGATCGGATTCGATTTGGTCATAGATATCTTCCTTGGGAGCCCTGGGTTGGGAATATTCACTGGGGGCTAAATCCTCAAGATTCAACGGAACGTCGCCAAACATCGAAACCAGCTCAAAATAATAATAGGCGCGCAAGAACTTAGCTTCCGCAATGATCTGCTCTCGATAATCGGTTTCCGGCTCGGTGTTGTTGATCACCTTATTGGCCCGGTAGATGCCAAAATAATCGGTTTGATAAACGGCAGCTATGGCATCATTTTCCGGTCCGTAATTGAAATTGTTGATGCGCTGCAGGCGGGGCTGGTCGCCTTCACCTCCACCTCCGGCATTAACGTCATCAGTCGGCAGCAACCTTACCAGGTAGGTACTGTTCCAGCTGCCGGAAGCATGTTTCCACTGCAGGATGTCGTATGCGGACATCAAAGCCATCTCGGCATCCTTGTCGGTTTCATAGAAATTGTCAACGGTAGCCTTCCCTATCGGATCAGTTTGAAGAAAATCTTCGGTACAGGAAACTGGCAGTAGCAGAAGAGCTACAAGGATTGTGGATAATATGATATTCATTGTTCTTTTCATGGTCGTGAATTTTACCTTTTAACATATAAAGTTGTTTTGGCTCAAATGAAGCGGTCTAGAATGTCACGGATAGTCCGGCCATCACCTTTTTGGCAATAGGATATACACCCCGGTCAACACCCAGACTCTGTACATTGAAACTACCGGCTACAGGATCCATGCCGGGATATTTGGTGAATGTGAAGTAGTCATTCAATGAGACAAAGAGGCGTGCTTTGGAAATGTTGACCGACCTCAGCATGTTTTCGGGCAGCGTATAGCCCAGTTCAATTTGCTTCACACGCAAATAAGAGCCGTCAAATACCAGCATGTCGCTGTGATAAGCCAGCGGGCTCTGAGTCTGTGCCCGGAAGAAATCATTGGTGCTTCCTTCGCCAGTCCAGCGGTTATCATAGAAATACTGTGGACGGTTGTAGGTTGCCCGGTCGGTTCTGTTCCAGGCCATCAGGATGTCGTTTCCTGCCTGTCCGGCCATGTACATACGCATGTCGAAATTCTTGTAGGAGAAATTCAAATTGGCTCCAAACAGAATGTCGGGATGCGGATTACCGATCATCTTCTGATCCTCGGCATTGATCAACCCGTCGTCTTGATTATTGACGATGATCGGATCGCCCGGCTGAGGATTGTAACCTGTAAGTCCATGCTCATTGATGTAATCTTGTATTTGAGCTTCATTCTGGAAAATACCAGCGGTTTCATACCCGCGGAAATACCAAACCGGTTTTCCTTCCTCAAAATAGGTGACTGTCCAGCCGGTACCTACATTGGCTCCGGAAACCCTGTCGAGAAGGGGATTCAGATAAGTAACCTCATTGTCGTTGGTGGAAAGGTTAAAATTCATGTTGTAGTTGAAATCACCTTCCCGCTTGGAAAGCCCAAGCTGAAATTCAAACCCTTTATTGGTCACATCACCTGCGTTGACATACGGGGCATAATTACCTACCGAAAGCGGTGGTGAAGAAGGAGTCAGCAGGTCTTTGGTCACTTTCTGGTAGTAGTCGGCAGAAAATGTAACCCTGGAATTCCAGAAATACACATCTAAACCAAAGTTGGATTGTATACTGGTTTCCCACCTCAACTCCGGATTGGCAAGGGCCTGGGGTTCAGCCGCCGCATAATAACCGGTGGTGGCAGTGGGATATCTCAGGCCTGAGGTGGTAATAAGGGCTCTGTACTGGTCGTAGCCCAGGTTGGACAAACTACCGTTCTCGCCCCAGCTGCCGCGTAACTTGAAGAAATTGATGGCGTCAACACCCCAGAAATCTTCCTCGGAAACAACCCATCCTGCAGATACGGAGGGGAAGTTACCCCATTTATATTCGGGACCTAACAGGGATGAACCATCGCGACGGAAAGCGGCTTCAAACAAATATTTATTCTGGTAATCGTAATTGATCCTGGCATAATAAGAAGCCTGCTTGCTCACCTGCTTGTTGCCGCTCAGGCGTCCTTCCAGTTCTGCGGAACCATGCTGGGCAAAGGTTTCACCTTCCTTAAACAAAGGTCCGGATAAGGTAGTGAGATACTTATGGGTAAACTGCTGCGCGGAAACACCACCCAATACCCTAACGTTGTGGTTGTTGATTGAAAACGAATATTCGGCAAAATTCTCCCACAACCATGTATACCACCGGTCATAATTATCACGAACATCGGTGGAATTACTTTGGTTTTCGACGGAGTACCAGTATTTCGGACTCCAGGTATGATACAGCTGGGAAGCATAATCCACACCAAAACGGGAAGTAATATTCAGTCCTTCGACGGGTTTAAGCCTGGCGAAGACATTACCGAAAAGTTTGTTTTGCTCGGTATTGCCTTTGTTGTTTTGTATGGCTGCCAGGGGATTGACAATTTCTCCAAGAGTATTCCTGGATACACCGTAATACTCACCCTCGTTGTTGGTAACCGGATCCAGATCATTGTCCAGGGCATCCTGAATGATACCGGGGGTTCCATCATAGGTGACCGGCACCAGGGGATCAAACATCAATGTATTGCCGATCACACTGCCAAAGACATTATCCTCCGAGATGGCGCTGCGGTTAAAGTTGGTATAGGTCAAATTATTGCCCACCTCTATCCAGTCTTTCACCTCATGGGTTGAGTTGAAACGGATGGAATACCTGTTAAAATCGGCCTTATCACCTCCAACGATACCTTTTTGGTTGAAATAGGAGCCGGAAAACATATAGGTAGAATTTTCAGAACCTCCGCTGAAGGAGAGGTTATGTTTCTGCATGGGAGCTTGCTGGAACGTCTGATCGACCCAGTTGGTACTGACGTTGTTGGGAGCATCCTGCACGATATCATGACCGGCCTCGTTCATATAGGTGGTGTACATATCAGCAGTCATAGGCTGTGCTGTATTGCCGGCACTTTGCATACCATACTGAACATCATAGCTAATTTTGGTCTCATCCTTGCTGCCGGATTTGGTTGAAATCAGCACGACACCATTGGCCCCTTCTGCACCATAAATGGCAGCGGAGGCAGCGTCTTTCAATATTTCAATCGACTCGATATCGGAGGGGGAAAGGAAACTGATGTCTCCGGTCTTCATCCCATCCACGATATAAAGCGGCTGAGAATTCTGGTTGGACCCGGTACCCCTGATGCGAACCTTCATTCCTGCTCCGGGCGATCCGGAAGTAGGAACAACAGATACGCCGGCGGTTTTCCCTTCAAGAGCTTCTTCTGCCCTTGAAATAGGCAAACCAGTGAGATCCTCCGATTCCACTTTGGAAATGGAGCCGGTTACCAAACTTTTCTGCTGCGTTCCGTAACCGACCACGATCACTTCCTCGAGCTCTTCGGCTCGTGGCTGCAATGAAACGTTGATGGTGCTGCGGCCATTGATCTGAACTGTTTTTCTCTCATAACCAACGAAAGAAAACACCAACACGTCCTGGTCTTCAGGAACAATTATTTCATACTCACCGTTCATGTCCGATGTAGTACCCATGGTAGTTCCTTCAACCACAATGTTCACCCCGGGTAAGGGGGAACCATTTTCGGCATCCGTAATCGTGCCGGAAATTGTTTGCTCTTGCCCAAAAGCAAGTACGCAAATGAATAGCGAGATAAATGTTAAAATTCCTTTTCTCATAATTGAATCATTTAATTAAATAAATCGGTTGTTTTCATTTGATTAAGTTGTGCTTTGCAAATGCTTACCCTTTTACCTTCGTTGAATAACTGGAGGAAAAAGAGCAGGGGTTAGTTAGCCTGAGAATACTCAGGGATCTTCGGCAATCATACTCCTTGATTTCAGCGAGCAGATGCACACTTTGGGTTCGAAAACGTTTGCAAGTAGGTTCATAAGAATAGGGTTTAGGATTTATGTAATATAAAAGATGCTTTCTGATTGGATATCATCACGGAGAATGCTCCCTTTTCCAGGATCCACTGGTTGTTGGGACCCACAAACATCAAATCCTCCGGTTGTATCTCAAATTCAACTTTCCGGGACTGGCCCGGCTCCAGCTCGATCTTCTCATAAGCTTTCAGTCGCTTCACCGATGGGGTCACCGATGCGTAATGGTCGCGCAGGAACATCATCACCGTCTCTTTACCCTTCCGCTCTCCGGCATTGGTCACCGTAACCTCCACCCGGATGGTTCCTTCCGGGGTCATGGTGGTATCGCTTAGTTGCAGTCCACTGTATTCAAACCGGGTATAGCTCAAGCCGTGGCCAAAGGGATATTGCGGATTATAGGCTGTCTGTTCACTCTGGCCAATCTGCTGGGTGTTTTTATGGTCGTAGGTTTCCAGTGCATTGGGATACCGGGGGTAGGAAAAGGGCAATTTGCCGGAGGGGTTGACATCACCGAAAAGCACGTTGGCAATGGCGTCTCCTCCTCGGTTTCCGGGCAAATAAGCCATCACCACGCCATCCATTTCGGATTCAAACGGGGAGATCAGCCTGGGGCGTCCTTCCACCAGTACCAGGGTTAGGGGTTTGCCGGTGCGGGCCATGCGCCGGGCCAGTTTCTGCTGGGCTTCAGGCAGGTTGAGGTCGTTGATGTTGCCCGGTGTTTCACAGTAAGCGTCTTCCCCCAGGCACAAAATGATGTGATCGGCATCGCGGGCCATCCCGGCAGCACCTTCGATGTCCCTTTCCTGTTGAAAACCGCTGCCCGGGGCATACAATACATTTGCCGCACCTATCTCCTGTTGAACAGCCTCCAGCACGGAGTGATGTTCCTCTATATGGCGGTCGGTCTGGCGGCCCTGCCACGTGTAGGACCATCCTCCGTTCAGGGCGGTCATGGAATGGGCGGCGGGACCGGTAACCAACACCCGGCTGTCTTTATCCAGCGGCAAATGGTTGCCTGCATTCTTCAACAGGGTTATGGCTTCCTCGGCTGCCCGAAGATTGGCCCGGGAAAAGGCCTCCGAGGCAAATCTGGGGTACGACGAATAATGGGTCATTGGCTTCTCAAACAAACCCAACTGAAGCTTAACCCTAAGAATTCGTCTTACTGCCTCGTCGATCCTTTCTTCCCGGACCTCCCCCTCCTTAACCAATGTCACCAGATGTTCAAAAAAGTCATAGTTATCGGGAACCATGCTCATATCCACCCCGGCATTTACTGCTATCTTTACCGCTTCCTTCTGTGTTGCCGCCACTTTATGCCGGGTATGTAAATAGCGTATGTCCATCCAATCGCTCACCACCAGGCCATCAAAATCCAGCTGTCCTTTGAGAAGATCTTCCAGTACAAACGAACTGGCATGAGCAGGAATGCCATTGATCTCCCCGGAATTGACCATCGCAGTCTGAACTCCGGCATCCACAGCATCCTCGAAGGGAGGAAGGAAATATTCTCTTAGCTGGCGTTCAGGTATCCAGGCGGGCGTGCGATCCTTACCTGAATTGGGAACGGAATATCCCAGGTAAT